>JBEPXR010000273.1:0-3731 GCA_041641775.1 Desulfobia sp.
GGAGGGAATACCAGAATGGAGTGAGGAGTTCCGGACGCATTATCAACCCTGTCGCAGGGATTTGATCACTTCACTGAGTTCGGGAGTGCCCGTGAGCTGCAGAAAGATATCTTCCAGGCCGGTGTCGTGCAGACTGGCTTCCTCGCGGAGAACATCAAGGGTGCCCCGGGCCCTGATTGCTCCTTTGAGTATTATGGCTATGTCATCGCAGAGTTCCTCGGCGACCTCGAGGGAATGGGTGGAAAGAAACACACCGCCTCCTTTTCTGGCATGCTCCCGGAACAGTTCCTTGACGATCCTGGCACTCTTGGGGTCCAGACCGACCATGGGTTCGTCGACGATGATCAGCGGGGGATCAGGCATAAAGGCGGCGGTAATGATCAACTTCTGTCGCATGCCGTGAGAGAAACTCTCAATGAGATGGTGTCGCCACTCCATGAGATCAAAGAGTTCCAGCATCCTTTCACTGTGTTCGGCGTACCGTCTGGCCGGAACCTTGTAAAGGCTGGCCGTAAACTGGAGGAATTCCTCACCGGTCAACTTCTCATAAAGATAGGGCCGGTCCGGTATATATCCTGTTTTCTGCTTGCACCCGGCCGGATCGAGGGAGAGTTCGATTCCTTCGATCACTATCCTTCCGCTGTCGGGCTTCAGGAGTCCGGCAGCCATCTTGATGGTAGTCGTCTTGCCGGCGCCGTTCGGCCCCAGAAAACCGACGATCTGCCCAGACCGCACTGAAAGGCTGACCCGGTCAACGGCCTTATGGCTGCCAAACCGCTTATCGAGCTCTTCAATACTGAGAATATCTTTTCCTTCATCAACCATCGCTGTATCTTCACAAACTTATGCCCGCCGGCGGATAGCAGATCGTCACCATATCCTCACTCCCCACCTCCCGCTTCCCGCACATTCCTTTCCTGCTCCAGGACCTCGATCTTCAACCTGCCCAGAAGAGAGCCGATTCTGACCTGTTCTTCCAGCCCCCCCTGAATAAACTTCAAGTGGCCAAGATCAGCGGGTATTTGATTTTTTGTTGCATCCAGGCTCAACCATCTGCCGTTTATGCAGACCTCGTTCCAGGCATGATAATAGAAGGCCCCGTTCTGAAAAGTAACTCCGGCAGCTATTCGGGCGGGAATCCCCACACTTCGGGCCAGGGCGGCAAAGAGGACGGCATGCTCGTTGCAGTCGCCCTTCCCCCCAGCCAGGACAGTCATCGCATCCGGGATACCGATCACCGGTTTTTTGTCCAGAAAATCGTAGACCCATGAAGTAAGCTTCTCGACCTTGTCTATGGGCGCTCCGTTCCCGGCGACGATTTTCCTGGCACGCTTCCTGATTTCGGCATGTCCGGACTGTATATAGGGGGTAGACTGCAGGTAGTGATTTTTACCCCGGCAGAAAGAAGCTCCCTGGCTGGGGATCTCCTCTTTTTCTATGGTGAGAAGGGCTGAATCAGCCTGGAATGACTGGCGGCCGCTGTCCAGATCGAAATCGGCTTCATCGGGTAGTTCAAGACGGTAGCGGATCAGTGGGCTGTTTTTGAGATCCGGCATCGTTCCGGTCAGGGGAGCGGATACGGAGCTCAGCAGTTCCGCTCCTGCTTCCCTGATATCACGGGCTCGGAATTCGGGTTCGGCAATGAAGGTGAACCCGGCAGGAGATTCCTCCTTCACCACGTTCCCCTCCTCGTCCAGCCAGCTGCTCACCCGGATACCGGCAAAGGATTCCCGGAAGCGGTGCAGATTGCGGACCCGGCCGTTGATGACAACTTTTTCCCTGCCCTGATAGGTGACAGTGGTATTCTGCAGAGACAGGCTGAACGGATCGAAGTAGGGTACTTTCATCCTCTCGCCTTCCTCAGGGGAAGCGGCCAGAAGATAGGCCCGGCGGCTGGTCGAGATAAACGGCGGCGAGCTGAGTGCGAGGCGTTGCCGTATTACATCTTTGCCGGTGTCCAGAATCAATCGGAGAGTTTCCCCCTTGACCTCACCTCTTATATCGGCCCGGTAAAAAGCGGAATCGAGCCTGTAGGAAAATTTCCGGAGAAGGTAGCCGGAACTGAGAAGCGCTTCGCCCTCCAGTCTGATCGGCTCCTTGCGGTCCAGGATATTCAGGACCAGATAGGCTTCCTGTTCGAGCAGAAGATTTCCCCCTTCTGTATCACTGAAGCGATTTCTGACAAAACCGATCCGTTCCCCCTGGAAGTAGGCGCCGAGAAAACTCTCTTCCCTGGCCCGGGCCAGGATCTCCGCCTCCCCCACTTCCAGGGACCGGGTTATATAGTCCCGATTCAGCAGGAAAACGAAAAGAACGGCCCAGAGAATTATCAGACTCAGTTTAAAAGACTTTATAAGTCTGTTTTTTCCGGCCTGTCCCCTTATGCAGTTCAGCCTGAACTTCAAGTGCGTGGCAGTCTTATCATTCTATTTCGGGGGGGAGGCGATCAATTTCTCTATTTCACCCTCTTCGGGAAAGCGTCCCGCCTTTCTCTTGGAAAAGATCTCCCTGCCATCGACTTCTATCTCATAGACCCCGCCTGATCCGGCGACCAGTTCCACATCGGCATTGAACTTGTCCATCAGCTCCGCTTCCAGCCTGGAAGCTCTGGGTTTGTAATTTCACTTGGCACAATAGGTAATTTTGACTTTCATTTTTTCCTCCCGGGAAGGTGTTTCACCGAAAACAGCAGGCTGGTGATGATTCCGGACATCTATTTATACCTGCTGTGGCAGTTTCTTATCATTTCCTTGACCCTGCCCATCATTTCACCTGCTTCGGTATGATTGCCACTGGCGGCAGCCTCGAAACAACTTCCCAGCTCAGATTTGCAGACCTCCCACTCCTGTTTCCAGGCCTCTTCCACATAGTGATCATACTCGTTGCAGAGGGCTATGACCCGCTGCATCACCTGCTGATCCGGCGTGTTGCCGGCTTCTATTGCAGGAAGGACCACCTTCCATAAACCTTTCAACTCCTTCTTGATTGCTTTGGCACCTTTTTTACCGCCGCGAGCTTTTTCTGCAGCAGGCTTATCCGTTCCTGGCTCAGAATCGGGTATATCCTCTTTCCCCGCAGTATCGGCCTCGAAAAGAATCTGGTACTCCAGCCGGCCTTCCCGGACCCTGGCCCTGCTCTTCACATAGCAGGGGTCGATGAGGTCAACCGTATCGCCGCCCACGGTCACCTTACCTGCCCCGATCTCGGTCGCCAGGTTCTTCAGCATCTTCCTCATTTCACTCTTTGACAGCGATTTACCTTTATTTTCAAAATGATGCTCATACCTGTGCTTCATATTCACCACCTCCTTGGAGAAAAAAAGATAGTCATCGGGACGGGCCGTGTAAAGGCCTTTTCCTTTCAGCTCAGGATTTCAAGACTGGTGTAATCCAGACGCAGTGTTTTGGAGCCGTGCCGATAAAAATGAACCGTCACTTTCCTGGGACTGTGGACGGAAGTTACCTCACCCTCGCCGAAAAAAGAGTGTCTGACCCGTTCTCCTTTCCGGATATCCTTTTCCGCCCCTGCCTTGACAGAGCTTTTCCCGGTCCCTCTATTCTTTTTCGGTGGGAGAGGCCGGGCGGGCTTGAAATTATCTGCCCCAGGTTCTGACAGCGTCTTTTCACCATAGCTCCGTAAAAGCCCTCCTGGCAAATCGGCCAGAAAGGGGGTGAGAGAAGAAGAGTAGATAACCTGGTCCCTGCTGCGGGTCAGGCGGGGGTAGGTCAGAT
>JBEPXR010000274.1:0-3730 GCA_041641775.1 Desulfobia sp.
GGGAAAGATAGTGTGGTTACGACTTGACCGAGGGGAACTCTGCTCTGCTGTCCCGGGCGGTAAAACTAACCTGAGAAGAAGATGCGACAATATTTAGAATTTCTAATCTGAAACCGAGTATATCTGTTTATTGCTGATTTGGCAAATGTATTTTTATCTGAATCCATTTAACCACGAGAAAACTTCCTGAAGTTTATCTCAGGCTGCCTGCCTGATTCCGTCAATATTCCTGCTGGTCTGCCCTTCTTCCTTCATGGCCAGGTAGTCGTCAAAATCCATCATGACGTCGATAATCCCTTCAGGAGATATCTCGATTATCCTGTTGGCCACAGTGGAGACAAACTGGTGATCATGGGAGGCAAAAATCACGACTTCCCGAAAATCCAGCAGGCCATTATTTAGGGAGGTAATAGTCTCAAGGTCGAGATGATTGGTAGGCTCATCCAGCATGAGGACGTTGGCGCCGGAGAGCATCATCTTTGAAATCATGCACCTCACCCTCTCGCCGCCCGAGAGTACGGATGTCTTTTTCATGGCGTCCTGTCCGGTGAAAAGCATCTTGCCCAGAAAACCCCGGACGAAATTTTCATCTTCTCTGGCCGGGGCATACTGTTGCAGCCAGCCGATAAGGTCGGTTTCCTGCTCATCGAAATAGGTGGTGTTTTCTTTGGGGAGATAAGCGTTTTTGATGGTCACCCCCCAGCGGTAACTCCCGGCATCCGGTGCGATTTCACCGGCCAGTATCTGAAACAGGGTGGTTCTGGCAAGACTGCTCGGACCTACCAGGGCGATTTTGTCCCCTTTATTGACTGTAAGGTCCAGATCCTTAAAAAGGGGGACCCCGTCTATAGATTTGGACAACCCGTTTATCTCCAGGATAACGTCACCACAGGGACGCTCCGGATGAAAGACAATATAAGGATATTTCCGGGAGGATGCCGGCATATCCTCGACTGTCAGCTTCTCCAGCAGCTTTTTACGGGAGGTAGCCTGTTTGGCCTTGGAGGCATTGGAAGAAAAGCGCTGGATAAACTCCTTGAGCTGTTCAGCCTTTTCTTTGGTCTTTTTGCTTTCCGTTTCCTTCTGGCGAAACCGAAGTTGACTGGCCTGATACCAGAAGTCGTAGTTGCCTACGTAGACCTGAATTTTGCCGTAATCGATATCAGCCGTATGGGTGCAGACCTGGTTCAAAAAGCTTCGATCATGGGATACGATGATCACGGTGTTCCGGAAGCGGGCCAGAAAATCTTCCAGCCACTTGATGGAGGCGTGATCCAACTGGTTGGTGGGCTCGTCCAGCAACAAAATATCGGGATTGCCGAAAAGTGCCTGGGCAAGCAGCACCCGTACCTTATCGCTGCCGTCGAGTTCCTTCATCTGCCTGTCCAGCATCTCTTCCGTGATGCCCAGGCCGTATAACAGAACTGCTGCTTCGGCCTCGGCTTCGTAACCGTTCATCTCGCCAAAACGTGCTTCCAGCTCGCCGGAACGGATGCCGTCTTCTTCGCTGAAATCCCCTTTGGCGTAGAGCCCCTGTCGCTCGATCATTACCTCGTAAAGTTTTCTGTGGCCCATTATCACGGTGTGTAAGACGGTGTGCTCATCAAAGGCAAACTGGTCCTGATTGAGCACAGCCAGACGTTTACCCGGCTCTTTGACAATTTCGCCCCGGTCAGGGTCGAGCATGCCCGCCAGAATTTTAAGAAAGGTTGATTTGCCGGCGCCGTTGGCACCGATCAGACCGTAGCAGTTGCCGGAAGTGAATTTGATATTGACGTCCTGGAAGATGACCCTCTTGCCATAGGAAAGTGCGATATTCGATGCTGTTATCATGGTTGTACCTCAAAAAACCACAAGGAAGTCCCTGGGGCGCAAATGTGTTTACTATAAAAAACAGGAGCTAAAGCTGGGAGTCTTCAGGGGAAGACGGAGTGCTGTTTTCGTTGTCAGTGTTTTTTTTCTCTTGCTTACGCTGCATTTTTTCTTCTTTCTTTTTTTTCTTGGCCAGTTCTTTCTGGCGCTTTGCAAACGAGTAATTATTTCTTGCCAAAACGAAATCCTTAAATTTGGAACGACCCTATCAGGCGGTTTAACGCTGTGAATGAAAAAACCCCGCCGGAAGGCGGGGTTTTATACGTCAATTTCGGACTTTACTGCTCAACGACATTTTCCGCAGCAGGACCTTTGGGGCCGTCAACCACATCAAAGGTTACCCTGGATCCCTCTTTCAGGGATTTGAAGCCGTCGCTCTGGATGGCGGAGTGATGGACGAATACGTCCTTGCCGCTGTCCTGCTCGATAAAACCAAATCCCTTTGAATCATTAAACCACTTTACTGTACCTTCAGCCATCTTGTGCTACTCCTTTAACGCAGGTTCCTGAGCGGAACCCTTTTTGGTGTAAAGCCGGGGCATATTGACACCCGCGGCCTGAAGTCCGATATACGGACAAAAAAAGTTCTGTATGGGTCCTGCTTTCGCAGAACCGCAGGGCAGGTCTTAGCCAACCTGGCCTTGACCGGCTGTATTTTATAAGTGAATTCACCTTGAACCAGCAGGTGCAGACCGCAAAGAAGGTGCGATAAGCGGATTTGGCCGGTATAAGCAAGGTTATTACTATTTCGTTCGATTTAAGTGAGCAACAGGACCAGCAGGTAATATATTATGCGGGGATCTTCAGGTCTGGAAGGATAATCTGAAGGGAGTTTGCTTCTACTTAACGTGACCTGGAACTATACTCTATCATTCAGATATTGCCAGGAAATAATTCGGAAGGGGGAAAATGCCCCTGTATGCAGGCTGACCTGGAGAAAAAAAGAGCGATCTGCGGCAAGGATCGACAAAAAAGAATTCCGGTGGCGCAATACGATTTTCCGCCGGGATTTCGGCGGGAGACTGCTTAATCTTATTCAGGGAACCTTGAAAAATTGCCATATGTTCCGATTACTGTATCGCGGCAAAAAGAAAAAGGCTCACATATGCCTAATATGCCTCGCTTTTTATTTTCGCCGCTCCCTGCCCTTGAACCAGATACATAATTTTTCAAGGCACCCTTTAGCCGACCTATGGGGCAATGCCAGCTTTATATTGTGCTTCCGGAATTCTTATTGAAGACTGAAATTCCCTCTGCCTGATATAAGGCCGACATCGTGCTTAAAATGCAGTCCCTAATCCGTCTTTTCAACGGGGAACCCCGCTCCTTTCCAGGCATAGATCCCGCCGGGATAGCGATAGACGTTCTCGTAGCCGAGCTTGACGGCCCAGGCGGCGCCGTTGTGGCTGCGGGTGCATTTGACGAAGCCGCAGTAGATCACGATCCGTCTGTCTTTATCATCGCCCAGAAGTTTTTTGAAATCTTCCAGGTACTTGCCGCCGGTTTTTTCAGTATCCCATTCCTTCATTTCCGGTATGGGGAAGAGAAATTGAACGGCTCCCGGCACATGCTGCTTCTGGTAGCTGGTCTCATAGGGCATGGTGTCGACGATCAGCATCTCTTTACCGGAGTCCATCCATTTCTTGAGCTCGTCGGTGGCAACCACATCATAGCCGCCGCGCTGAACTTCACGGAGAAGTTTGACGGCGCCGGCCTCCTTTTCCACCTCCTTTTCAAATTTGTTCTCAAGAAAGGCCCCGGCAGGATCTGTCATCCCGGCCACCAGTCCCACAATCAGAAACATTTTCAACACAGCTTTACTCATACGCATCTTCTTTTCTCCTTTTGCTGAATAGAT
>JBEPXR010000275.1:0-3713 GCA_041641775.1 Desulfobia sp.
ATCCTCATAGTGGTCAGGACACTGACAACTTGCACTGGATCAAAAAACCATGCCCGGAAAGAAAGACGATCGGTCGGGAAAACTATCTGAATACAGGAAGAAAAGGGATTTTAACAGTACGCCCGAACCAGAAGGCCTCAAGAAGAAAGGTCCTGGAGGCGGACGAATATTCGTTATCCATAAGCATGATGCAAGCCGGCTGCACTACGATCTGCGTCTGGAGCTCGATGGTGTTCTTCTGAGTTGGGCGGTACCCAAGGGGCCTAGCCTCAACCCTTCTGATAAGCGACTTGCCGTGCACGTGGAAGATCACCCCCTGGAATATAACACCTTTGAGGGAGTCATTCCTCCCGGTCAATACGGGAGTGGGACCGTAATGGTCTGGGACAGAGGAGAGTGGATACCGGAGGGAGATCCTCGCCGTGATTACGAGAACGGCTCTCTCAAGTTCGAATTGAAAGGAGAGAAGCTGAGCGGAAGCTGGGCCCTGTTCCGGTTTGGCAGGCAGGATAAAGACCGGGATAACTGGCTGCTGATTAAGCACAGGGACAAAGCCGCGCGGAATTCCAGGGGGAAGGATGTGGTGGATACCGCACCGCTGAGCGTAGACAGTGGACGGAGCATGGAGGAAATTGCCAGCGGCAGGGGGCGTGAACGGGTAGGGCAGAAGTCGTCTTCCAGCAGAAAAAGGGGAATGTGGCCTGATCCAACCCGGTTGGAGGGAGCAGTCAAAAGCGAGATGCCTGAATCCTTCCGACCCCAGCTTGCCAGACTTGTAGATAAAGCGCCGGACGGCAAGGACTGGCTTCATGAGATAAAGCTCGACGGTTATCGACTGCTGGCTTACGTCCGGAAAGATTCGGTCAGGCTGGTGACCCGGAACGGCAAGGACTGGTCTGACAGATTTCCTGAGATTGCCGGAAATATCGAGAAAATGAGCTTACCTCCACTGCTGCTGGACGGTGAAGTGGTGGTGCTTCGCAGGGACGGCACCAGCAGTTTTCAGGCTTTGCAGAACGCCCTGAAGGGCGGCAGCGGAAAACCACTGTACTATGTCTTTGATATTCCCTACTGCGGAGGATACGATCTCACCGGGGTACGGCTTGATGCCAGGAAAGGCTTTCTTCGCAGGTTGCTGCAGGATTCAGGAAATAACGACAGGCTTCGCTTCAGTGACCACCAGACCGGGAAGGGCGAAAGATTGCGGGAAATGGCCTGTCAGGAAAATTTGGAAGGAATCATCAGCAAGCGGTCTGACAGCCCTTATCAACAAGAGCGGTCGCCAGACTGGCTGAAAGTCAAATGTCTGCGCCGTCAGGAGTTCATTGTTGGAGGATATACCGAGCCGGGAGGGTCGCGGATTGGTTTCGGCGCCCTGGTTATAGGCTACCATGATGAGCAGGGCAGGCTGCGATACTGCGGCCGGGTCGGAACCGGTTTCAAGGAGCGCGCTCTTCAGGACCTGTCGGACCAGCTGTCCGGTCTTGAACGCCAGACTCCCCCTTTCACCAATTCACCGAGCGGCAGACAGGCAAAAGGAGTGCACTGGGTGACCCCGCAATTGGTGATAGAGATTGAATTTACCGAATGGACCGACGAAGGCAGATTGAGGCATCCTGTGTTTCAGGGTTTGCGTGAAGATAAGGATCCGGAAGATGTGCACAGGGAAGAACCGGAAAGGGCGGATTCGAAGGTGATTAACCAACGGACTTCTTCCTATTCCGAGAGAATAGCCGGGATTGTGCTTTCCAATCCCGACCGGGTTCTCTATCCTGAACAGGAGATCAGCAAGCGTAAGCTGGCGGAGTACTATGTCGAAATCAGTGAGTATATTCTCCCACATCTGGCTGACAGACCTTTGATGGTCACCCGCTGTCCCCGAGGACGGCAGAAAGACTGTTTCTATCAAAAGCATGTCAACGAGTCTCTGCCGGACTCAGTCAAAAGCGTTGTTATCCCGGAAAAAGAAGAAGAACGGTTGTATATCACGATAAACAGTTTAGCCGGCATTATTTCCCTGGTTCAATCAGGCGCCCTCGAATTTCATCCCTGGAACTGCCGGACGGATAAGGTGGAGAAGCCCGACCGGATGATTTTCGACCTGGATCCCGGAGAAGGCGTTGGTTGGGATCGGATTATCGGAGCTGCCCGGGACTTGAGGAGTCTGCTGGAGAAAGAGCTCGATCTCCGCTGTTTTGTCCGTACTTCCGGCGGCAAAGGCCTGCACGTGGTAGTGCCTCTGAGGCGGACTTCCTCCTGGAAAGAACTCAAGGAATTTTCCCGGCAGGTTGCGATAGTACTGGTGGATCGATTTCCTGAAAGATATGTGGCCACAATGAACAAGGACAAGCGTCGGGGCAGAATCTTCATCGATTTTTTCAGAAACGGCAGAGGGGCAACAGCCATCTGCAATTACTCAACCAGGGCTCGTCCGGGTGCCCCTATTGCCACACCTCTTCGCTGGGATGAGTTGTCGGGACTGCAGAAGGCCAATGCCTACACGGTCGAGAATGTATTCCGCCGATTGCGTGCTCTTGGGAAGGAGCCCTGGGAAGATTTTTTTACAGTCAGACAGTCTTTGAGCAGGAACAGGACAGAAACATTGAAAAGGCTGGTAGCTGGGTGAGAAGTATGCGGCGGTGTAAAAATGACACTATCGTCTTACTTCCTGAAAATGGAGAAAGAAAAATGGGAAAACAGATCAAGGATGAGCAGCAGTACGAAAAGCTCAGGGAACAGGGAATGAGCAAGGAAAAAGCGGCCAGAATCGCCAATACTCCCCGCAAGAAGGCAGGGAAAAGAGGCGGCATTTCCCCTGAATATGAAGAATGGACCAGGGATGAACTCTATCAGAAGGCTAAGGAGATTGGGATCGAAGGCCGCTCTTCGATGAATAAGAAGGAACTCATTAAGGCCCTGAGAAATCACTGAGGGAAGTAATGAGCGAAAATGACACCCGTTTGTGGATATTCCAGGGGAGAGAAAAGTGTCCCTTCTGCCTGCAGCTCTATCTATACGAAGAAGAGCTGCGCTGCAGCGCCTGTGATATCCAGGTCTGTCCCTGCTGCGCTGCCAGCAATGAACATCCGGTCGTCATCTGTCCCGTATGTTCGACAGAGAAGGGCGAGTAATTTATGGCACTCAGGGCCTTGTGGAAGGGAATCATCACGTTTGAAAACCTGGAGGTTCCGGTTAAGCTTTTTACCGCCCTGGAGGACCGGACCGTCCATTTCAGACTGCTCCACCGCAGTGACAAGGAGCCGGTCAGTCAGAAAATGGTCGACAGGAAGAACGGCCGGGAGGTTCCCTCTGAAAAAAGGCGCAAAGGAGTCGAGCTTGAATCCGGCCGGTTCGTCATGCTGGACGATGAAGATCTCCGGAAGCTGGAACCCGAGCCTTCAAGGATAATTGCCGTCAACAGATTCGTTCACCTCGAAACACTGGGTCATCAATGGTATGATCGCCCTTATTATCTCGGTCCGGACGGAGATGCAAGCGCCTACTGGGGCCTGTTTACGGCTCTGGAGGAAAAGAGAGTGGAAGGGATCTGCCGCTGGACCATGCGCAATAAGGAGTATCTCGGTTCCCTCAGATCCGAATATAGTTGTCTCACGCTCACCACCCTTCGCTTCGCCGATCAGGTAATTTCCCCCTCACTGATCCATCTTCCCAGGTTTCGTTCCTTTGAAAAAAAGGAAGTTGAAATGGCCAGG
>JBEPXR010000276.1:0-3695 GCA_041641775.1 Desulfobia sp.
AGCGGACACAGCAGTCCATGAAGATCTGCAGGGCGCGGAATTTTTCGAGTCTCTCCTTCAGGCCGTTGAGGATGATTTCCTCCCAGCCTTCCGGGAGCTTCCAGTCATCGTCCGCAGGGCTCCATTCCCTGGGATTGGCGATGCCTGTTCTCCCTTTCGAGGCCTCTATGTGGTACTCCACGATGCTCGGCTTGCCGGGGTAACAGAAGTTCCCCTCCTTGAACTCAACAGGGACGTCCATCCAGTCCTGATTTGGAATGGCCCCCGTCATTAATGACGGCTCCCTGGCAACATTCTGTCGTAGTACGTCAACTTTTGGTATTGCCATAGTTCCTGTTCCTTTTCATTGAGATATCTATTCCTTGACCGCACCCAGCAGGTCGGCTGGGAGACGGCAGATGACTTATTCTTCCTTCTCTGCCGGTTCCTTCGCAGCCGGTTCTTTTTCCACCGGGATACCGGCATCTACCATGAATTCCCTGAACTCATCTTCATAGGCCTCATAGGAGTGCGGTTTGATGGAAGGATCATTCCAGGGATTGACGTGCCTGACCGCCCGGCTGTTATTGACCATGTTCCTGGTCGGACTCATGAACACCCCGCCCATGTGCATCAGCTTGCTGAGGGGGAAGTAGATGAGCAGAGTGCAGACCAGAAGCACATGCACGAAAAAGATGGGGTCGATGGCTCCGAGGCTGGGTGAAAAGGCTGTCAGACCGACGGTCAACTCCTTGATGGCAGTGATGTCTGCCCTGAAGGGCGTGAAGCGCATCAGGATACCTGTAATCGCAATAGAAAAAATGAGGAAGAGAGGAAAATAATCGGAGGCAAGGGAGATGTAGCGGAAATGGCGTGAACTCACTCTCCGCAGGAAGAGAAAGAGTACGGCCAGCGGCAGCAGGATATCGGTCAGGTACAGGGTCGGGGCCCCGATCTGCAGTATCCCGTCAAAAAACTCTATGCCCTGGACAAACCCTGGAACCGGTTCCAGGAACAATCTCAGATGACGGAGGACAATGACCAGAAATGAATAGTGGAAAAGCAGAGCCACCACCCACAACCATTTGGAGGATCCGTAAGCCAGCCTGGGTCCGTCATGGACTTCGGCTGTAGTGTTCCGGAAAAGCGACCGGAAAAGCAGTATTTCCAAGATCATCCGGCCTACAACCTCGCCCTTGGTCGAGGGGCATTCCAGTCTGTCATGCTTGATCCACGGCAGGGAAGCCTCTTGCCCACAGGTCGTAGGGATTCTGAACGGCACCGGTATCTTTGCCCACTGTACTATCCGGTAGGAAAACATCACGATAAAGAATCCAAACGCCAGGTAGGGCAAGATAACCCCTAACAAATACCGCAGACCCACAATTTCTCCGCCAATCACGCCTACGACGATCAGCGCCAGGACTGCAAGAAAGGGATACAGGATTTTCATTTGCCTTTACCTCACTTTAAGTTGGTTTTTTCCCGTTATTCGGGGATATACTTCTTCTGTCCGGTGACCCGGCACAGAGACCGACAATGAAATGACTGAATAGACAAGGGGCGATTCCCAAGGCGGCCGTTCTCCCCCTTATTCATCGTTCATGAAAGCCGAAGGACAGACAGCCTCTGATGTCAGGGCGTTCCGTTGTTTCTGCAGGTCATTGAAACGCACCCGGTGAAGCTGTTCCCGGCAGGCGTTGTATATATCAAACAGGGCAAGCGCCGCTCTGTCCACCCGGGCATCGAGCGACTCCCATTCCCGGCTGCTGATCTCCTTTTTCCCAGCAACCTTGCGAACGATCACCTTCAAAGAAAAGACAAACCCAAGAGCCTGGGAGGGCGCAATATTCTGTACCGCCATCAACTTTATGAGCTGGCCCAGGGCCGGGGTTTCGATCTCCACGTCGGACTCATCGCAGACAACTTCATAAAGTTCTTCAAGGCCCGCGGACGTCTTATGGCCCAGGGGATTGGCGAACGGGTCTTTCTGGTTCTTAAAGATACGGACACTCTCCGCCTCATAACGGTCCAGAACGACTTCTTCCCATTTCCTCAGGATTTCCTTTCGCCTGTCTGCCAATACTGTTTCTAAACTCATATATCCAATGGTCAGGAAATCCCATTAACGATCAAAACCGCTTCACGGCCTACGTCTGCTGCAGGTAGTCCTGATTTATGAAAAAGGGGCTAAAATCTGAATAACTATTCATTAACAAAGTTTATGAGTTAGCACATTTGGTGGGCACTTTCAATAAAAAAAACGCCGCACTCGTTACATCACAAGGCTTCACTTATACGGGCCATGGCCCGCTCGACGTTCTCATAGCTGTTGAAGGAGCTTATCCTGATATATTCCTGACCGCACTTGCCGAAACCGGCGCCCGGGGTGCAGACCACTCCCGCCCTGTCCAGGATGAGATCGAAAAGCTCCCAGGAGTCCCTGCCCCTGCCGTCAATCCAGATGTAGGGCGAATTGGTGCCGCCGGAGTAGTTGAATCCCAGTTTGTCGATTTCTCTCGCAATCAGATCGGCATTGGCAAGGTAGTAGTCGATCAATTCCCGGACCTGCCGTTTCCCGTCAGGACTGTAGACGGCCTCCGCCGCTCTCTGTACCGGATAGGAGACGCCGTTGAACTTGGTGCCGTGCCTCCTGTTCCAGAGACCGTGAAGTGAATGAGGACTTCCTTTGGAATCGTAGACCTTGCATTCCTTGGGTACAACGGTGAAGGCGCAACGGGTCCCGGTGAATCCCGCGTTTTTTGAAAAGCTTCTGAACTCCACGGCAACTTCCCGGGC
This sequence comes from Desulfobia sp., assembly GCA_041641775.1. GTDB lineage: Bacteria > Desulfobacterota > Desulfobulbia > Desulfobulbales > SURF-16 > JAWLDV01. Next base: position 2,779 of record JBEPXR010000276.1, read on the forward strand.
GCCATCTATTTCAAAGATACTGTGCGGCAGAGATTCATCCCTGATAAAGCTTTCATAGGCGGCGTCAAAGAGAATCAGAGACTTGTGGTCCCGGGCATAGTCCACCCACTGTTTGAGCTCCTCTTTGTTCACAGTGGAGCCTGTCGGATTATTGGGAAAGCAGAGATAGATAAGATCGACCTCCTCTTCAGGCAGGCCTGGCACAAAGCCATTTTCCCTGGTGGCCTCCAGATAGACTATTCCCTCGTATCTGCCGTTGGCCCAGGGACCGGTTCTTCCAGCCATGACATTGGTGTCCAGATAAACCGGGTAGACCGGATCCGTTATCGCCACCTTGATGTCAGTTGAGAAAAGTTCCTGGAAATTTCCGGTGTCGCACTTGGCCCCGTCGCTTATGAAGATCTCGTCTGCTGAAATCCGCGCCCCCCTCGCCCGAAAATCATGTTCCGCAATCGACGTTCTCAAAAAGTCATAGCCCTGCTCTGGACCGTATCCCCGAAAGGTCTGGTCGTCCCCCATCTCATCGACCGCCCTGTGAAATGCCTCCAGGCATGCCTGAGGCAGTCCACGGGTCACATCGCCGATGCCGAGCTTGATTATCTCCCTGGAAGGATTATTCTGTTCAAAACGGCTTACCCGTTTGGCGATATCCGAAAAAAGGTAAGAAGCCTGCAGTTTCAGGTAGTTTTCATTTATAGTAATCATGGTCAGCCTCTATTCTGTGTTGTTCAGGTTATTTTTTTCCTGCTTTTTTTCAGCACCATCCAATACTTTTATCCTGTCGCCGATGTTTTCAGCCTCGATTCCGGCGGCATCGGCAATCTCTCCCCAGCTCTCATCCCCGTTCCTGATCCGCTGCAGTATTTTTGATACCGGCCTGCCGGTGAACCTGGAGAGAGCGAGAGCCACCACGATTT
>JBEPXR010000277.1:0-3638 GCA_041641775.1 Desulfobia sp.
AAGAAATAACTATGGACGTATAACCGCCAGAAGAAGAGGCAACGGACATAAGCGGAAATATCGGATAATCGATTTCAGGAGAAACAAAGAGGGGATTCCTGCCAGAGTGAACGCAATCGAATACGATCCCAACAGGAGCGCCAATATCGCACTGCTATTTTATGCTGATGGTGAGAAAAGATATATCCTTTCACCAAAAGGTACCCAGGTAGGGGATCTGGTAGAGTCAGGTCCCGATGTTGACATAAAAAGAGGCAACTGTCTCCCAATGGCCAACATGCCTCTTGGGACGGTCATACATAACATCGAGATGAGGATTGGGAAAGGGGGGCAACTGGTTAGAAGTGCTGGTATGTCCGCGCGTTTGATGGCGAAAGAAGGAAATCATGTGCTGGTGAAATTACCTTCCGGTGAAGTCAGAAGACTGCACAAAGCCTGCCGGGCAACGATTGGACAGGTTGGTAATATTGAACACGAGAGCAAGTCAATCGGCAAGGCCGGCCGGAATCGCTGGAAAGGGAAACGGCCCAAAGTCAGGGGTGTTGCCATGAATCCCATTGATCATCCCATGGGTGGCGGCGAAGGTAAGAGCTCTGGTGGAAGACATCCCTGCACCCCATGGGGCGTTCCAACCAACGGATATCGGACCAGAAAAAGCAAAACATCAGATAAAGATATAGTGAGACGTCGCTCATAGATAAGGGGTAAGATATGGCAAGATCAATAAAGAAAGGCCCTTTTGTTGATGATCATCTTATAAAAAAGGTGGAAAGTGCGAGGGAATCAGGCTCAAAAAAAGTTATCAAGACCTGGTCCAGACGATCGGACATAATTCCTGAAATGATCGGGCTAACCTTCGCTGTGCATAATGGCAGAAAATTTATACCTGTCCTGGTAACCGAGAATATGGTTGGTCACAAACTTGGAGAGTTTTCTCCAACCCGGACTTTCTATAGCCATGCCGGTGACCGTAAAGGCAAGAAAAGATAGACGGAGCTAAACAATGGAAGCTAAAGCTGTAGGCCGAAACGTCAGGATTTCCCCTCAGAAGGCCCGCCAGATAACCGATATCATTCGCGGAAATGATGTTGAATCGGCTGTAAATACTCTGCGGTTTATGCCTAAAAAAGGCGCACGCATATTGCGCAAGCTACTGGAATCAGCTGTAGCTAACGCCAGTCAGAACGAATCCATTGACGTTGATACCCTGTATGTGAAGAAGGTATTCGTGGATGACGGCCCCACCCTTAAAAGAATTAGGCCCAGAGCCATGGGGAGGGCGACCCGAATTTTGAAGAGGTCAAGCCATATAACTGTTATTCTAGACGAAGCATAACTAAATAGTATCTTAATCAGCTATTTTCTTTTAGGGAGGAAGATTTTGGGGCAGAAAGTTAATCCTATTGGATTGCGGCTAAATATTAATCGTACCTGGGACTCAATATGGTATGCAGACCGTAATTACGACCAATTTCTGCGTGAAGACCAGCAGATCAAGAAGTACTTGAAAAAAAGGTTGTATCATGCCGGAATATCAAAGATAAATATTGCTAGAACCGGTGAAAAAATCAAGATCCAGCTTCACACTGCCAGACCGGGGATAGTGATAGGAAAGAAAGGTGCGGAAATAGAGGCCCTGAAACAGGAACTTGAAAACCTGACTAAAAGAAAATGCCTGGTTGACATCCAGGAAGTCAGAAGACCTGAAGCCGATGCTCAGCTGGTTGCCGAAAATGTTGCCTTGCAGCTCGAGAGACGGGTAGCCTTTAGAAGGGCTATGAAGAAAGCGGTAAATATTGCCTTGAAATTCGGTGCCAAAGGCGTTAAGATATGCTGTTCCGGCAGACTGGGTGGAGCTGAAATGGCAAGAAGGGAATGGTACAGGGAGGGCAGAGTTCCGCTGCATACCCTCAGAGCCGACATAGATTACGGTTTTGCCGAAGCCCGGACCACGTACGGTATAATAGGGGTAAAGGTCTGGATATTTAACGGTGAGGTATTGGAAGACGAAGAAGCTGAAATTTCAGCTGACAAGAAAAAACTCATATCTTCCTGATGCATCCGTGTAAAACCACTTGAAACTACAGAAAGCATAGAAAAGGAATAGGCTATGTTAAGTCCTAAGAAGATCAAACATAGAAAACAGATGAAGGGGCGCATAAAAGGCAATGCCCAGCGTGGGACCTCTATAGCCTTTGGCGATTATGCCCTTAAAGCGCTCGAACCTGGCAAAATGACATCCAGGCAGATCGAATCCGCCCGGGTAGCCATTAACAGGAAAATCAGAAGGGGAGGGAAAATCTGGATCAGGGTTTTTCCCGATAAGCCTGTAACCAAGCAACCTGCCGAGACAAGAATGGGTAAGGGGAAAGGATCGCCGGAATACTGGGTTGCCCCTATCAAGCCCGGAAGAATACTATACGAGTTGCGAGGCGTTGATGAAGAAAGGGCAAAGAGAGCCTTGACACTTGCAGGCAACAAACTGCCATTCGCAACCAAAGTTATTTCAAAGAGTGAAACCTTATGAAAGCCGAAAAGTTAAGAAACAAGTCCCTTGAAGAGCTTGAAAAGCAGCTCGTGGCTTTGGCAGAAGAGCACGCTAAGCTCAGATTTCAACACGGTATCAGACCGCTTGAAAATACCGCAAAGTTAAAGACACTACGCAAAGATATAGCACGGGTCAAGACAGTGGTAAACGAAAAGCTGTCTGCCTGATAACGACCAGTAATCCAGTAAAAAAAGAATACGGAATCGAGGATGGTAGAATCAAGTAATAACAATAAAAGAAAAACACGAAACGGAATTGTTGTCAGCGACAAAATGAACAAGAGTATTGTCGTAAGAACAGATATGCTTGTGAAGCATAAACTCTATGGCAAATACATCCGAAGGCAAAACAAGTTCATTGTGCATGACGAAGGGGATAGATGTAAAATTGGAGACCGCGTTCTGATCGAGGAGTGCAGACCCCTGAGCAAGAGAAAGAGGTGGCGGCTGCTTGAGATTATTGAAGAAGCGGTTTGATCAAACCCCCCTTGCTATGGCGCACACATATCAGCATCCTATTCCGTATCTATCAGGACAATCTCTGCGTTCAGACCGGCATAAGGTTCAAAGGGAAGAACACAACAACCGACTGGTGACAGTATGATACAGAGCGAAACCATTTTGAATGTTGCAGACAATTCAGGGGCCAAAAAGCTCTCCTGCATTAAGGTATTAGGCGGATCAAAAAGAAGATATGCCAGTATTGGAGATATCATCACTGTATCAGTCAACGAGGCACTGCCTAATGCCAAAGTTAAAAAAGGCGATATTCACAAAGCAGTAATTGTCAGGACAAAAAAGGAAATCAAACGCCCCGAGCACACTACTGTAAAGTTCGATGACAATTCGGCAGTGCTTCTCACCAAGTCCGGCGATCCAATGGGCACCCGTATATTTGGTCCAATAGCCCGGGAACTTAGAAACAAGGGGTTCATGAAAATTGTCTCCCTGGCCCCTGAAGTCTTGTAAAAAGAAATATTGCCGGACTATAAGTGGGCAGACTGACGACGAGGAAATAACTTCAAGACTGACCGTAACATAGCTTTTTGCAGGAGATTGCGGCCATTACGTTATTGCCAAAGACGGATAAC
>JBEPXR010000278.1:0-3632 GCA_041641775.1 Desulfobia sp.
GGAGTCAACCCTCTTGATCATGTTCTCCAGGGCTTCAAGTTTTCCGGATACCTTGGCCCCCCCGATAAGAGCTGTCAGCGGGCGAACCGGGTTTTTTACCGATCGGTTGAAAAAGTCTATTTCCTTCTGCAGCAGGAAGCCGGCGGCGGTTTCCCGGACATGGTGGGTTACCCCCTCGACAGAGGCGTGGGCCCGGTGGGAGACGGCGAAGGCGTCGTTGATGTATATATCGGCCAGGGCTGCAAGGGACGAGGCAAAACCCGAATCGTTGTCCGTCTCCTCCTTGTGGTATCGAAGATTCTCCAGGAGAAGAGCTTCCCCGTCCTTGAGGCCGGCCACCATCTCTTCAACTTCGCTGCCGACACAGTCCGGGGCCAGTTTAACCTCCCGGCCCAGGAGCTCGGAAAGCTTGCGGGCAGCCGGAGCCATGGAGAATTCGGGTTTGGCCTCACCTTTGGGTCGCCCCAGGTGGGAGCAAATAATGACTTTGGCTTCTTCGTTAATGGCGTGCCTGATCGTGGGCAGGGCCTCGCGGATCCGGGTATCGTCAGCTACCCGCCGTTCCTTGTCAAGAGGGACATTGAAATCGACCCGGATAAGCAGTTTTTTCCCCTTGATGTCAAGATCTCTTATGTTCTTCATCACTCATCACCTTCCAAGCATTTACCGTAAGCTTCCGAGGAGCTCTTCTGAAACACTCCCGTCGGGGTAAAATCAAATCATCTGTTCGGCTACGGATACGGTTCGGTCTCCCAGCATGTTGGTGTAACTGCCCAATTCGTTGTCGTACCAGCCATAAATAACGGCCTGGGTGACAGGGACCTCCAGAAACTGATCTTCCCCTGTCACGGCACACTTCTGAATCTTGTTGAGATTCAGGGAAATGGTGGCGGTCCGGGTATGGGTTTCGCTTCCCTCAATAACGGTCGCCGCTGAAGGAGTGCCGATGATGTCAGAGGAGACGTTTTGTTCCTCGGTATATTCAAGATAGGGTGAGTGTTCGGCGAAGTCGCGATAAATGCCGTTGATGGTAGCTCGTTTGATAGGCTGATCCAGATCGTCATGCAGATCGAGAACCAGAATGATCAGAGAACCGGTGGAGGTAGGGATGCGGACGGATTCCGCCATGAAACCCACGTTTTTCATTTCCGGGATAACCAGGCGAAGGGCCTTGGCAGCGCCGGTGGTGGTCAGAATGATGTTGTTAAGCATGCTGCGATTTTTCCGCAGGTCATTGGTGCCGCTTTTGGGGACAGTGTCAAGCACCTTTTGACTGCCGGTGACGGCGTGAACCGTCATCATCGAGGCACTGAGGAAGTTCTCCACTCCGATCTGATCGAGCAGCGGCTTGATCATGAAGGCCAGGCAGGTGGTGGTGCAGGAGGCGGCAGAGATAAGGTTGTGCTTGGAGGGAATGTAGTCCTCCTCGTTTATGCCCATGACCGTCGTTACGGCATCATCGGGCATGGAACTGCCCTTATCCTTGATCTTGAAGGGCGCGGAAAGGACCACTTTTTCGGCCCCGGCATTGATGTGGCCCCGGATGGAGCCTTTCCGGGCGTCGCTGTCAGCAGTGGGGTCATTGAAAACTCCGGTGGTTTCAAGAACAAGCCTGACTCCGTTTTCCTGCCACTTGATATCCTTGGGGTTTCTGGCTTCCCGAAGAATTTTTACTGGAAGGCCGTCAATGGTCATGGAACCTGTTGATTCGTCGAGGTTTTCCACCATGCGCCCGGCCTTGTGGCCGTACAGGTAATTTCCCAGCCTGCCATAGGTGCTGTCCTTTTCAATAACCGAGGCTATGTCATGCAGGCTCTGACCTACTTCCCGGCCTGTATTGACGATGACTTCTGAAAAATGTTTTCTGGATATATGATGCCAGAGCGAAAGTTTGCCGATTCTACCCAGACCATTAATGCCTAATTTCATGGTTGTCTTACTCCTTCTATGCGCTGTTGTTATATGTAAAGTATGATAAACATTATTTCTGTAACTGGAATTGATACTATACCATTCTTGGCAATTTAACCTTTCTTGTCAAGGTCGGATTGGCTGTGCGGCATGGTCTTTGATGTCCGGTTGTTAGAGATTCCCGTTCTTTTTCGGGAGCATAGGTAGGCCAAATATAAAGGGTGGCCCGGCGCTAAGCAAGGAAAACTGACACCGGTTGCAACATTATTACAGTCTTTTCTGCAAATGGTTCCCGGCGGAACTACTCCTTCCACAAGTGCAGACGTTTTTAACTGTATGGAGGCGTTTTGCTCTCCGTCCGACTGTAAACCAGAGAATGCAGTCGTAATAGCAGAAAGTAGCGGGGTGATTGTTGAATATTAGAGGTGCCGTGCTCCGTGAGTTGCCGACCCGTCTTGAGTTTTGACTGGAATTTACTCCTTTGAGCGTATAGTCTGTACTATGGGATTGGACAGGTAAGCTCCGTTGCCATTGATTGAGCCGCGGAAAGACGGAAAAAGAAAAAGGCCGCCAAGTGTATTTGAAGCGCGGTGGAATATCTGATACGTGGTCGGGAAAAGAGAAATAGCCATAGAGTTTCGACATCGCCAGACAACCCACTGCGAGAGCGGGGTTGTCGCCAACCTGATGCATCACCGGGGACTTCCCGTTTCCGAGGCCCTGGTATTCGGTATGGGAGGAGGGCTTTTTTTCGGCTACTTCCCCTTTATGAGTATCAATGGTCTTCCCCTGACCATCTATCGCAGTGCCTCCGGCAGCATCCTGAAAAGGGTTTCCCGCAATGTTGGGTTCACGGTCAGGCAGGAACGGTTTGCCAACCGGGAAAGAGCCATGGCCGCCCTGGATGCTGCCCTTGAGATCAATCAGCCGGTCGGGCTCCAGACCAGTCTCTCCAGTCTCCCCTATCTGCCCCGCTCACTTCGTTTCCATTACACTGCCCACAATCTTGTGGTTTACGGCAGGAAGGGAGAAAATTACCTGATAAGTGACCCTCTCCTTCCCGCCCCGGTGGTCTGTCCGGGGGAAGACCTGGCCGAAGCCCGGTATGTCAAGGGCAGATTTTCGCCCAGAGGTCGAATGTACTATCTCGAACAGATACCAGATTATGCCGAATACAGCAGAGGCATTCTCGATGGTATCGGCCATGTCTGCAGCATGATGCTCAGGACTCCTTTGCCTTTTATCGGCACCAGCGGCATCAGGTTTCTGGCGGCCAGAATGAGAAAATGGCCCGAACGGCTGGGGATGGAAAAAGCTTCGCTTATCCTGGAGCAGATAGTTCGAATGCAGGAGGAGATTGGTACCGGTGGCGCCGGTTTCCGCTTTATTTATGCGGACTTCCTCGAAGAGGCGGCGGGAATCTTCAATAATTATCTCTTGCAGAATTGTTCCCGTCGCTTGAACGATACGGCGGAACGCTGGAGCGAATTTGCCGGCATTGCTGACCGCATCTGTAATAAGAGGGCAGGGCTGGAAGACTCTTACGAAAATATGGCCTCTATCCTCGAAGACTGCGCCCGGCGGGAAATAAGGGTCTATCAGGAACTTCTCACTTTCCCGGGTTAGAGGAGGGGAATTACGGGAGGAAAAAGGCCATCAAGCGGAGTGTCGGTCTCTTTCTCCGGGCAGAATAGTAACTCAGCTGGCCTTGATCAGAAAGC
>JBEPXR010000279.1:0-3628 GCA_041641775.1 Desulfobia sp.
AAAGCAAAGATTATTTTACACCCGCCTGTATCCAGGGAGTCTGATTGTCGGTCGCAGACCTTTACCTCTTCAACATTAATACTTATTTTTAGTTATCGGGCTTCAGTCCCTGACAGCTATTTTTTATGGTAAATTAAAATTTTCTCAAATAGAATGTTCCATTTTTTGGACAAAAGGGGTAAATTCAGCACTTTTTCCCGGTTGAAGATCCTGGCCGGAACAACCTGCCGCCCATCATCTCCCCGGGGGACTCAGTTTTCGAGATAAATCAGCCGGTACCGAAAACTGCCTGAAAATGCTGGTGCCTTCCCCTCCAACACCCGTGCAGGCCCGGCTTGAACATTTTCCATTCCGGCTGGATAGTAACTACCAAATATTGATATGAATAGCAATTTAATGTCTGAACGTCCCCGTGAAGAATGCGGTGTTTGCGGAATTTATGGGCATCAGGATGCAGCCAAGTTAACGTATTTCGGGCTCTATGCCCTGCAGCACAGAGGACAGGAAAGCGCCGGAATAGTAGTTTCTGATGGCAACAAAACCGCAGAACATAAAGGAATGGGGCTTGTCCCAGAAGTATTTACCGAACAGGATTTCGAAAAATTATCGGGCCACCAGGCCTGCGGCCACGTAAGGTATTCCACTACCGGGGCCTCCACCATAGTTAATGCCCAGCCCTTCACCGCGGTCCATCACGGACAGACATATGCCATAGCCCATAACGGCAATCTGGTCAATATTCGAGTATTGAGGGAAGAACTGGAAAGAGAGGGTTCTGTTTTCCAATCCACCATGGATAGTGAAGTAATCGTCCATCTCCTCGCCAGAGCCAACAGGCTGAATTTTCATGACGCCCTGCTTCAGACTCTTTCCCGGATAAAGGGGGCTTACTCGCTCCTGATTATGACCAGTGACAAACTGGTGGCCGTAAGAGATCCCAACGGCTTCCGTCCCCTCTGTCTGGGTCGTCTGAAAAACAACGGCGCCCACATCGTCGCTTCAGAAACCTGCGCCCTTGACCTGGTGGAAGCCGAATACATTAGAGACGTTGAACCGGGTGAGGTCCTGGTAATAGATAAAAATGGATTGAATTCCTTTTACTTTGCTGAGAATAGGAGTCCCAGCCTCTGCATATTTGAGCATGTCTACTTTGCCAGGCCGGACAGCGATATTTTCGGTATAAATGTGTATCACAGCCGCAAAAGGATGGGAAAAATTCTGGCCCGTGAATACAGGCCGGATGCCGATTTTATCATGCCATTCCCTGATTCAGGGAATTACGCCGCCCTCGGTTATTCCCAGGCTTCGGATATCCCCCTGGAAATCGGCATGATCAGAAATCACTATGTAGGCAGGACATTTATCCAACCAACCCAGTCAATGCGGGACTTCTCGGTAAGGGTAAAACTCAATCCTGTACGCTCGCTTCTTAAAGATAAAAAGGTCATTATCATGGAAGATTCGATCATCAGGGGGACCACAGGCCGCAGCCGGGTAAGAGCCTTGCGGAACGCCGGTGTTAAAGAAGTTCATCTCCTGGTCAGCTGCCCTCCCACTCGATATCCATGTTATTACGGGATTGACTTTCCTTCCCAGGACCAGTTGATCGCGTCCTGCAAATCTGTGGACGAAGTGAGGCAGTTTCTGGAACTGGACAGCCTTTACTATCTGAGTCTGGACGGGCTGGTCGAAGCCACTGGAGGAAACAGGGAATCCTACTGCCTTGCCTGTTTCAACAATCAATATCCGATCCCTCCGGATAAGGATTTCCATAAATTGTCTCTGTGTGCCTGCGGATAAGATTTCCCGGTTTCACAGACAGGTTGGGCGACGGCATGCAAGATTCCCATCTTTTCGTTCTTATACCAACCTCTTACATTCAATCTACCTGATGTCCACATCTTTAGCCAAGGAAGTCATAAAAATCGAAGCAGAAGGAATTTCCGCCCTGCTTGATCAAATAGGCCCTGAATTCGACAAGGCCATAGAGGCCATACTCGCCTGTCCCAGCCGGGTCATTATCACCGGCATTGGGAAATCAGGAATAATAGGCCAGAAGGTTGCGGCGACTCTTAACAGTACCGGGACATCCTCCTTCTTTCTTCACCCGGTAGAGGCCCTTCACGGCGATCTAGGCCTGGTGGATGGGAACGATGTCGTCATTGCCATTTCCTACAGCGGCGAAACCAATGAACTCAACTACCTGATGCCCACTCTCCAGAAAAGGGGGGCAAAAACCATCGCCCTGACCGGAAATCCACATTCCACCCTGGCCAATTACGCTGATATTGTGCTCTCCGCCGCAATACCCAGAGAGGCCTGCCCTCTCGGCCTGGCACCAACAACCAGCACTACGGCCGCCCTCGTCATGGGTGACGCCTTGGCCGTCGTTCTCCTGGACAGGAAAAATTTTGCAGCCAGTGATTTCCGCAGAAATCACCCCGGTGGCAGTCTGGGAGATCGACTTAAAGTGGTGGTCAGAGAGGTTATGCTGAAGGGTGACGACATCCCGGTTATAGAAGAAGACAGATCACTCCAGGAAGCGGTCAGCGTTCTGAACTCGAAAAACCTTGGAGCGGTTATCATCAGAACGGGGGATGACAGGGTAAGTGGAATCATAACAGACGGTGACATCCGCAGACTGATGATCAGCGACAGGAATCCCCATGAACTCAAGGCTGGGGAAGTAATGACCGGCGATCCTAAAATTATTGATGAAAACCTTCTGGCCGCCGATGCCCTCAGCATAATGCAGCGACATGAAGTGACAATCCTGCCGGTCTGCAATAATCAATACAGACTAACCGGGATTCTTCATCTCCATGACCTTCTGGGCAAAGGAGAATTCCGGCTGCTGGTTTAAAACCGACGAGCTACCAGGTAGGACTTAAATGTTGACAATTTTTTGACCAGAGAGTAAATTTTGCCATTTTGCGTCCTTCTTCCCAGACCAGAGATACAATACCAATTCAGAGTAAGACATGACAATTACCAAAAAAGAAATAGATCCCTCCTTCAGCAATGAGGTTGCCAAGCTTCCCGGTGGTGAGCACCTGAACAGCTGCTTTTCCTGCGGATCATGCAGCGGCATCTGCCCGGTAAGCCAAGCCATTCCGGAATTCGATCCCAGAAAAATTATCCATATGATCCGTATGGGTTTAAAGGAGAAGGTGCTTAAATCCGACCTGCTCTGGTACTGTTCGAGCTGCCAGAACTGTGTATTTGTCTGCCCTCAGGACGTGGGCTTCGCAGACATCATCTCCGCCCTTCATGAAATGGCCCTTGATCAGGGCATTATCAGCGAACAGGACCTTCGGGACAAAGGGAAGGCAGCCTGGGTAGAGAGCAATCTCTGCGTCTCCTGCCTGACTTGTGTGCGAGTCTGCCCCTGGGAAATACCAGTGCTCGACAGTGAGGGAGTAGCCAGGATAGATGCCAGGGAATGCAGGGCCTGCGGGATATGCGTCTATGAATGCCCGGCTCAGGCGATAAGGCTTAACCAGTCCGAAGATGAACGATTAATTGCTGCAGCAGGATAGCACCAGGCCGGACGAGGTTATATAAGGTTCAGGGCAGTGATAAGTGAGATCGAGCGCCCTGACCCATATCCCCTAAAAATGTTTTTGGA
>JBEPXR010000280.1:0-3615 GCA_041641775.1 Desulfobia sp.
CTTAATTTCTTCTCTTAGATCCTTCTTTACCTGTCGCAAGGGGGGCTTCCGTTTTGGCGCCTGATCCATACACCATGAGAAATCCCTTCTAACAAACAAAAAAAGCTGAATTATAAACCGGTGGTCTGAATGTTTTCCTTTAAAAATTTCTCCTCAGCAAAAAAATCACTCTGGTTTCGATCCTGGCAACCATTCTTCTCTCTTCCCATTTATGGAAAGTTCATCATCGTGCTGATTTCCTTTCTGGCCGGCTACATCCTTATAGGATTTACCAGCTTTTATTACACCAGCCATATCAAAAATGGGCTGACCAATTTTGAAGATAAGTACATAGAAAAGTACCAGGCCGATACTAGTCTCCAACAATCCTTACAGGAGCTTCAGTTACAGATAACTGCTCTAACCGAAAGTTCTCGCCCCCTGAATCTCAGGGATCAACAGGACCTGTCCAGACAGATCGGGGATATTGAGGAAATACTCGATAGAATAGCAGAAGAAAACATATCCAGTAAAGATACTCTGCTGGTCCGAAAAATACACACTGCTTTCCAAAATCTCGTCAGCCGCCTGCAGGACACTATGCTCTCCGAAGCCGCGTTGGGGGATACTGAAATACTGTCACTGTCCGCCCGGAAAGAGATGGCCGGAGATTTAAACCGTCTCCTCAGCCTGGTAAGTGACAATATCAATATTCTTATTGAGAACCAGAAAGCAAGTATACAGGACCTGATACAGGAGACCAACCGCCATTTCCGGAACAACGGTATGCTGGTCGCCGCCCTGATTATTATCCTCTCCATTACCAGCCTTCTCTGTATAAATCTTCTCGTCAAACTTCTCCGGGAAATGAAGGAACAGCTTGATGCTCTGCGAAATTCCGAAGATGACTTCTCAGCAGCCAGCAGCAGTGATCTGATCCCGGTTATCAGTAATGACGAAATAGGAGCGGTAGCGGAATCAGCCAATGAACTTATCATCGACATCAAATCACTGGGCCAGTTCAGACGCACCATAGAAGCGGATGAAACCGTGGAGGAAGTGTACAGGAGACTGGCCGGAATTTTCAAGCATCGTCTCAACCTGGAAACTTTTATCCTCTGGGAGATAAGCGAAAATGAAGGAAGCATTTATCCCGTATATATCTGGCCTCGGGAAATGGAGGACTTTCTCTGCCCACTGAGCGGTTCCGACATGTGCCGGGCCAAACGGCTGGATGAAACGGTGTCCTCGGCCAGCTATCCAGGAATCTGCCCCGTCTTTCCCGAGCCGGAGGCAATGACCCACACCTGCATACCCCTGACCGTGAGTGGGACTACTCTCGGGGTGGCCCAGTTCCTGTTCAAATATGTCGACAGGGAGGAAAGGACGGAATATATGCGCAAGAGCCTGTACAGCGCCCGGCGTTATCTGCGGGAAGCGCTGCCTGTTCTGCACGCCAAACGCCTGGCCCAGAATCTCCATGAAATGGCTACCAAGGATACCCTGACCGGTCTCTACAACCGCCGTTTTCTTGAGGGCAACCTCTCCACCCTGACTTCCGGAATCAAGAGAAGAAAATCTCAACTGGGTATCCTTATGTGCGACATGGATTATTTTAAACAGGTCAATGATGAATATGGCCATGAGGCGGGTGACACCATTCTGGTCAGTCTGGCTGCCATTCTCCAGAATTCGGTGAGAGAGGCGGATCTGGTGATCCGCTATGGCGGTGAAGAATTTCTTATCCTGCTCTTTGAATGTAATGAAAATGATGCTGTAAAAGTAGCCGAAAAGGTAAAAAGCACTGTGGAAGCCAAACAGTTCCGGATTGGAGGCAACAGTATTCGAAAGACGGTGAGCATCGGGGTCAGCATGTATCCCAGTGACACTTCGGCATTCTGGGAAGCGGTGAAGTACTCGGATGTCGCCCTCTATCAGGCCAAGGAAAAGGGACGAAACCGTATCCTCCGTTTCAGCCGCGATATGTGGGAGGGAACCGCCTACTAACTCTCATGGCAGAGTGGAGCGGTTGACCACAACGAACAATGAGAGCCAGAACACGAAGCGGGAGGGATAATATTGGGAAACAATAATTAATAGGCCCCCATCTATAAAATTTTCTCCTGGACCATACATAGAAAGAAGAAGTTTACAGAAACCTGAGAACTCTGAACTGAGAACTTTCCCTTGAAAACCCGGTCGCCAAAACGTTGCTGCCTTGATATCAGGTGTTCTCTATTGTATCCTGGATTTATTCCCCCTGCAGTCGGGAAATAAAATAACGGGATCGATCTAAAAATAACCTTTAATTCCTATCACTTCCTTTAACCAATTCGACGATCTGCTGATCCAATGAACCTCCACAGTTGTGTAAATCCGGATGGTCAATTTACTTATGCCGTTCATAAGCCTTCATTTCAAGCCGTCAATCTTCGGACCCGTGACCATATTATGGCTCTCGGTCGCTGCGGTAAAGAGATCATATATAATACGGCCAATTTTCCTGAGGGGAATCCTATAATAGACGAGGCCGCCCCGGTATATGAAATTGCCAATCCCTTCCCCTTTAGGGGCACGACGTTCATCAATTCCCCCTGGGCCGAAAGAACAGCCCTGAATCCGGCATCTATCCGCCTGCCTGCTCCACCCTCATGCTCGTTTTCAAAGACAATACGTGAGTGGCTCGGATCCAGCGACCAGGACAGGATTGATCTCGAACCACTCTTCCAGAAACTGCCTGAATCCGTTCTCCTTGCTCTGGCTACAACTTCAGATGACTGCATTGATCTTGAAAGGCTTGCCGGACTGGCGGCCGATTTTGACTATGACAGTTCAGGCATACCCCGAGGCCTGATTTATGAAAAAGGTGAGGACGGCTGCTACCGGAGCAGAATCCACCACAAGCAGCTTTTCGAGGCTGTGGCTAACAACCCGGCCCTTCCTGATCAGTACAAAAAAGTTATGGTCTTGCATCCCGGAGCTCAAGGAGGGAGTGAGATTGTAGGGGAATACCTGAATGGCAGCCATATCTTTGAATACATGCGCTGCAATTCCTACATTCCCTGGGGACACTACGCTGCCAACATGGCTCATGATGCCGTCCGCTATAGGATAAACGACTTAACCACCAAAGATCTTGAAGGAATGCGTCACCTGTATTACCAGCGAACCTACATCCGGTTGGCGGACTCCTTTGGTTTCACGCCGCCCCGAACCCGGAGTCCCTTGACCGCTGATGAACTGGAGGACCTGAGAAACAGGATCGTCGATTGCCTGGAAAAGGGTAACAGGCCTCATTTTACCTCGACGCTCTGGGGCTGGAACTACGGCTTTGACTTTGCCCCGACCGGGAACAGGCTTCATGCCTCTCATCAGCAGATACACCAACAATTCGCTCTCATACCCGGGGAGCTGCCGCTCTATAAAAACGGGGTAGAAGGAAGCTCCGCTGGCTACAGTTGCGGAGACCTGATCCGAGATTTTCTTGACCGATATCACCGGGAGACGGAGAGTCTTTTTTTCGAAGATTACCTCACCTGTATCCGCAACAATCTGAGGATGGACGGCAGAGAAGACCGTGAGAATTCTCTGACAATCCATGAAGATAAGAACGTCATTCTCTTTGTCCCCAAAGCC
>JBEPXR010000281.1:0-630 GCA_041641775.1 Desulfobia sp.
CCTACCCTTCCTATCTGGTTACCAGGAAATGGCTGGCAGGAATGGAGCCGGTGATCAATGAAATTATGTGGCTGGGCAGCTGGGCCGGTTTTTCCCTGCTGCTGTCCTCCGGTCTGCTGCTGTACTGTCTGAAACGGGGTGTCGGCCGCCTCAACGGTGTGGATAAGTAAATAACCCTTTTTACGATTTGACCTCCGCTCGCTCCAGGGCCCAGCTCATTTTGCGGGCCACCTGTTCAATGGATTGCAGTCTGGGGTAGTTACGGAGATCTTCTTCGATAAACTTCTCATAAACCTTGCGGGTGTTTTTCAACTGCCACTTGAGTTCATTCATCATCAACTCGAGTTCGTTGAGTTCCGGCAGGATTTCCTTGCCCGTTTCGCCTTGCAGGTTATCGAGCCAGACTGCTATTTCTTCACTGGCCAGGCCTGACTGGTTGATCATGGCTGAGAGGTGATTGGATATCTTGATAATCTTACAGGTCTTTCTGGTTTTTCGGATTGTTTCCAGAAGTGGCAGCATGGTCTCAAGGCAGACGACAACTTCCCTCAGCCCCCGCCATTGAGCCATGAGGCCGGCAGAGTACTTCTGGATGCTGTTTTTGGGGTTGATTACCGTAGGCGAGAGGGT
>JBEPXR010000281.1:640-3598 GCA_041641775.1 Desulfobia sp.
TAAACCGGATAAGAATGGGTGTACTGGTTCATCTGGAGAAAGGGCAGGGTGTCCCGCAGATTGCGACCCATTTTCTGGAACTGGTTTACCCTGATGGCCTGGACACTGTCCGCCATCCCCACTATCTGTCCCAGGAGCTGGAGATCCTCCTCCATCTTGCCCTGGGGGTAGCCTATGCCGTCGCCCCGTTCATGATGTTCGAGAATGGCATCTTCTATTCGGGGGTCGGCACCTGGAATGTTGGATATGACGATCTTGCCTACCACAGTATGACTCTGGATGGCCCGCCATTCCTCGGGAGTCAATCCTCCCTGTTTATTCAGGATAGCAGGGTCGATGTGGGTGAAGCCTATATCATGGACCAGGCCGGCGGTAAAGGCTGTTGTCACGAACTGGTTGTCAAAATCCATTTCCCGGGCCAGGAGAGCGGCAAGCCAGGCGGTAAAGAGACTCTTTTGGAATTCACTGGGCATCTCCTTGTGCATGACCGTCAGTTTCTGGGAAATGTTCGGGTGAAAATCCCAGGCTTGAAGAATGTTGTTGAAGAGCAGAGTGAACTTGGCGTTGTTGTGAATATCGGCCAGATCGGGATAGCTTTGAAAGAGTTTCTGGAAGTGGGTTTCCAGGGCGGGGCGGTCAATGCTGTTATCCAGCTTGATCTGCTCTTCAAGGGGCTTGGTCAGTTTGTGCCGGACCAGCCTGTCAGCGGCCTTACTGTCTATTGACGCGCCCCGGCGGACCAGGAGCACCCCATGTTCATTGTAGATGTCTTCCGTGGTAGAGACCTTGTTCTCCTTATTGACTTCCGAGAGGTGGGTGGCGTAGTGGTCCGGGGGCAGGGCCGCTGCTTCTACCGCTGTGTTTTCAGGAAGTCCGGTCACAGGTTGAATCATTAGGCAAGTCTCTGTTAAAAAATTTTATATATCCACTAGTTTTTAAAAAATTTTTCAGTAAATGTAGTTTAAATACAGATTAGCCCCTTGTCAAGAAATACTGCCCCATTTTTTTAAATATTTTTCCCCATCATCCGAAGCCGTCAACCGGCTTCTCTCCGATGTTTTCACTGAAAATGCGGACGGATTTCCGCTAAAAATTTTCCCGGGATAATCCCCCGGAGGATATCTGTTGACAGTTGGGGGATCCTTCTCTTAAACTCAGATAGGTATTGCAAAAGCATAAAATGTTTTTTGAAGGTCCAGGCGGAGGCCACCTCGCCTGTGACTCTATCGAACCTGACCTGATAGATTAAGGAGGTCTTTTCCTTGAAAATCGCTTGTATCCTGGGCAGCCCCAGGAAAAGTGGGAACAGTGCGACACTCGCTGCTCACTTTCTCAAAGCAGCCGGAGAACTGGGAGCGGAGAGCAGTACCTTCCACTTGAACGATCTGGACTACAGAGGCTGCCAGGCCTGCTATGCCTGCAAGAAAGAAAGTGAGTGCTGTGTGCTCAAGGATGATTTGAGCGGAGTCCTGGACACCGTCCGTACTTCGGATATCCTGGTTCTGGCCACCCCTGTCTATTTTGGAGAGGTGAGCGGCCAGCTTAAATTATTTATCGATCGGACCTTTTCTTTTCTCAAACCGGACTTCATGGCACGATCCGACCCCAGCCGTCTCGCTCCGGGAAAAAAGCTGGTTTTCATCATCAGCCAGGGCCAGCCGGATGCGACGCTGTTCGCTGATATATTTCCCCGCTACGAGCACTTTCTGCATTGGTTCGGGTACGGCGACAGCCACTTGATCAGGGCCTGCGGGGTGGTTCGGAAGGATGATATCAAAAATCAGCCGGAGCTGATCGGGCAGGCGGAGCGCCTGGCCGTAGAACTTGTTTCCTGAAAAAAGAGGCGGCCTCCAAATTCACGGAAGAAGCATTTCCTGGATAAACTCCGCCAGGGGATCCCTCAGGCTTTCAGGACGGTGAATCAGGTGCGGGAGCCGAATATGGCGGTTCCCACCCTGACCAGGGTGGCCCCTTCCTCGATTGCCGTCTCAAAATCGTGACTCATCCCCATGGAGAGCTCCACCTGGTCTACAGGGTCGAAATAGCCCCTTTCGCGGAAATCTTCGGACAGGCGCCGCAGTTCCCGGAAAAAGGGGCGAACCTCCTCGGGATCACTGCGCCAGGGAGGCATGGTCATAAGCCCTTTCACTCTGAGATTGGGCAATTCCGCCATACCGCTTATCAATTGTTCTGCTTCATCGGGATCGACCCCGGCTTTTTGTTCTTCCCGGCCGATATTTATCTGAACGAGGACGGACAGGGTCTTTCCCGATTCGCCGGCATATCGGCTGAGGGCTTTGGCCAGCTTCAGACGGTCAACCGTCTCGATGGTGTCAAAAAGAAGAGCCGCATGTCTGGCCTTGTTGGACTGGAGGTGGCCTATGTAGTGCCAGGTAAGTCCCTGACTCGGTTCGATTTCTTCGATTTTTCTTTCTGCTTCCTGGAGATAGTTTTCCCCGAACAGGTGCTGGCCGGCAGCAAGAGCCGCCTTCACCGCAGCGGCGTCATGTTTTTTGCTGACCGCCACCAGCCTGATCGACTCCGGATTCCGTCCCACTTTCCGGGCCGCCCGTGTTATACGCTCCCGGACACGCTTGAGGTTTTCGCTGATCTCGTTCATTGTCCTGCTCATTCTCATGTTCCCCGGAGATTCACGCCCCGAAAACCGGCTTTTATGATCATCGGGGAAACGAAGCGCCGGAGTACTGTGGGAATGCTGGTTTCAGTTTCGCGCTGTTATGCATATCTGTCCAGCTGAAAAATCCGGTTGGCATTGGCCGTGGTGGCCTCAGCCACCTCCTCCAGGGTCAGCCCCTTCAGATCGGCAATCTTTCGGGCGGTATACAGGGTATAGACCGGTTCGTTGCGCTTGCCCCGATAAGGATCCGGGGCAAGATAAGGACCGTCCGTCTCCACCAGCAGGTGTGAGAGGGGGATGTGCCGGACGGCCTCCTGCAG
>JBEPXR010000282.1:0-3575 GCA_041641775.1 Desulfobia sp.
CAGGATTGATCCCTCCTTCATTCTTCAGGGCTTCGCCGAAGGGGCGGCAGGCATATTCACCGGAGGCTGACAACTCGGAGAATGCCATTACCAGTTAGGTAATTATGATGCCATGGGAGTAAGTACCCTGATCCATAAGATCCTCGGTGAGGTGGGGATACATCCGGACAGATACAATCTCCAGTGGGCCTCCGCCGCAGAGGCTCCCCGTTTCGTGCGGCTGATAACCGAATTCACTGCGAGAATCAAGGAAATGGGGCCGCTGGGACAGGCGGAAGGTCTGAGCAGGGAGGAGATGGACGAGAGAATAGCCAAGGCCCTGGAACTGATTCAAAGTAAAAAATTGAGAATGAGTTTCGGCAAGGCCACTACCACCCTGCGCAAGGATAATGATTACAGCGAAGCACATCTGGCTGAGGTCATTGAACAGAAAGTGGGCAAGGCCATTAAGCTTGAAGGATAGAACACTCGTATTAAATGATTCAACTGGCAGTTAGTTGCTGGTTGCTGGTGGTGATATTTATTTAAAAAAACGATTTTATCCCGGACAGGAGTGTGTGTTTCCTTCTTTAATCACCAATCAGTAACCAGTAACATCCGGCAATACTCATTCTGTCATTCTGTCCACCAACTCCCGCATATCCTTCCTGATCTGTTTGTAGCGATCTTCTGAAAGACCGGCACCCAGAGCTACCTGGCGAGCTCTTTGCGGGGTCAGGAAGTCGCCCGGATCGTGGGCGTCGCTGTTGACTGCGAGCTTGGCTCCGGTTTTTTCTGCCATTCTGGCTACATGGCCATTGGTCAGTGAGTGGCCTTTACGGCCGGAAATCTCCAGAAATATGCCTTTCTCTGCCGCCAGTGCAGCCTCTTCTTCACTGATGAACCCGGGGTGGGAAATGATATCGATATCGGCCTCAAGAGCAGCCCGGTTTGAGCCTTCTTTAACCGGTTCAACTATGGTTTCACCGTGTACAACTATCACTGAAGCCCCCAGGCTCCTTGCCTGGCCGGCCAATTCGGCGATCAAGTCAGGTGGAATGTGGGTGAGTTCAATACCGGGAATAAGCCGGGTCGAACAGAAAGGATTAAGTTCTTCAGCCGCTCTGATCAACCTGGGAATAATGTGATCAAGATTGGAGCAGTCGGCGTGATCGGTGATGGCCACTGCCTCATAGCCCATATCTTCCACCCTTCTCAGGTGCTCGGCCGGGACCAGGGCCCCATCGCTTAATATACAGTGGGTGTGTAGATCAATCATCTGGTATTCTCCCTCAGAGCCTTTGTTTTTGTATGGATATACTGTCCGCTGCCTGCTCTCTTTCCGGTGGCTTCTCTCTCCGGATAGACACTCCTCTCAGCGGGCTTTCGCTTCCTGAATTGTTACGTTTCCTCATCTCTGCTGATCTCAATCAATCGGCCTCTGACTGACCCTTTGTGCAGTCTTATGTCAATTCTATCATTTTCTTCTATCTTAGTGCTGTCGTCAATCACTCCGCAGCCTGGGATTTTGCGGACGATAGCGTAGCCCCGTTCCAGTACGGCGAGTGGGTTCATGGACTCCAACCGGGAGGAAAGAGTGGCCAGTTGACTGGTCTTGCCGTCAAGAATACGGCGCATGAATATGATCATTCTTTCTGTTTCCGTCCCGAGTTGCATTTTCCATCGTGCAATCCGGAGGTCTGGTTTCTGCCCCTCGAACCGGATAAAGGTACTCTGGCTTCGGTGTCTTTTGTAGTTGATGAGTGTCCTGATCCCGGTAATCAATCTCATCTGGAGACTGTCCAGTCGAAGGCGGTGATGAGTAAGAATAGAAACAGGGTCTCCCAGTCTTCGGCGTAGCAGCAGGAGGTGCTGTCTGCGGGTCCTCATTTTGTGGATTAAAGCGGTGGCGAGCCGCTTTTGCAATTTAAGGATATCACTATTCAGGGTATCCTTGTTGGGAAGGACCTCTCTTGCCGCTGAAGTGGGGGTGGCTGACCTGTGGTCCGCAACGAAATCGGCTATGGTGAAATCAACATCATGACCCACCGCCGAGACCACTGGAACAGCGGAATCGGCTATAGCCCTGGCCAGTTTTTCATCATTAAAGGTCCAGAGATCTTCAATTGATCCTCCACCCCGGCAGAGGACAATAACCTGGTCAGAGGCGGTCCCTGACTCCTCCGCTCTCTTGTTCAAAAGGGAGAGGGCTGTTGTGATATCCAGGGCGGAACCCTCACCTTGTACTCTAACCGGAAAAATTTCCAGGTGACAGGCGGGGAAACGGAGCAGGGCCAGACGCAGAAAATCATACAGAGCCGCCCCACTCGGTGAGGTAAGCAAGGTTATTTTTTCAGGAAGGAAGGGCAGGGGCTTCTTCCGGGCCGGGGAAAAAAGACCTTCACGCTGCAAACGATTTTTCAGTTCTTCAAAGGCGATCTGCAGGCTGCCTGCGCCTCCCCTCTCCAAGGTGTCAACGATAATCTGATATTCCCCCCTGGGTTCATAGACTGAAAGACGTCCCCTGCAGACTACTTCCATTCCTTCTTGAGGGGTAAAAGAAAGCCAGCGTTGTTGGGATTTGAAAAGAACGATCCTTATCTGGGCTTCCTGATCCCTGAGACTGCAGTAGATATGACCCGAGTAAGGCTTCTTGAGATTAGTGATCTGGCCTTTGACTGTCACAAAAGGAAACTCTGTTTCCAGAAGTCCTCGGATCGATCTGGTCAGTTCAGTAACACTTTGTATCTTGTCGGTATAATTCATTCGGTGTATCGGCCGAGTGGTGTTAATGTACCAGCCGACCAGGGAAAATTAATCCAGAGATGAAAGTCAACAAAGTTGATTTTTTGAAATTATCCATGTATATTAGCGCTATCCTGAGGACTTCGCAATTATTTCGTCCTGAAGAAATGATCATGATCGGGCAAGGGGGCTGTAAGTCAGGCTGATCGCCTGTCTGACATGGGGACGAATAATAAACAAATTATATATTCCATCTCCGCAACGGTTAAGGATATTGCAAATGACTGAGCAGAATCCCTTTAACAAAAGACATATCGAAGAGGTCAGCCCCTCCCAGAGGACTCTTCTGGATGAATTGCACCTGCCTCCCAGAGTGAGATCCTTCCTGGAGGAGAACGGCAATTACATCAAAGCTGGTCTGCTTGTTATCATAGTTCTGGTGGCGGCCTGGAGCTTTTATGATTATTACACCGCCAAACAGAAGGAGGAGGCTAACGCTCTCCTGTTTAAGGCTGTTAATCAGGGAAATCCCACCGCCAGTCAACAGATGATGGAAGAACTCAGGCAGCAGTACTCCTCAACGGGTGCGGCGGTCTGGAGCAGGGTGATCGTTGCCCAGCGGCAGTTTGCCAGTGATAATTACCAGGAGGCCATAAAACAGTACGAAGCGGTGATTAATGAAGAGGGGGAGGACAGTCCGCTATATCCTCTTCTGGTCCATGGCCTAGCCTTGGCTTATGAGTCTTCGGGACAGTACGATAAGGCCATAGCGAACTTCCAGATCCTGCAGGGCGAGCCCGGTTTCGTTTCCAGCGCTTATTTCGGCCTGGCCCGCAGCCAGGAGGCTCTTG
>JBEPXR010000283.1:0-3567 GCA_041641775.1 Desulfobia sp.
GCTTTTTGAGCGGGAAAGCTCGAAGGAAGCGGAAATAACCATCGCCCTGATCGATCTCCCCCATATTTCGAACCTCAATGATTTTGAACCATTCATCAATGAGCCTGATGTCGGGATAAGGACGGTGGACAACCCCGCCGGTCTTTCTGGAGCTGCGGCTCTAATCCTGCCGGGCAGCAAGAATGTCATCGATGATCTGGACTGGCTCCATCAGACCGGTCTTGCCGAGGCGATCCAGGCCCTTCACAGAGAGGCACGAGTACCGGTGATCGGCATCTGCGGCGGCTTCCAGATGCTGGGCACCAGCATCAGCGATCCCCACCGGCTGGAATCCGGCCGCGGCACTGTCATGGGACTCGGCCTGCTTGACCTGACTACGACTCTGGCCCCTGACAAATCCCTGGTTCAGAGATCAGGCAGGCACCTCGACTCCGGTCTTGCCGTCCACGGTTATGAAATCCATCACGGCCGGACCATCGGCCGGTGCAGATGTCTTCTCCGGCTGGACCAAGAGGGGGAAACGGGAGGAGTCAGCGGTAACGGACTGGCCTGGGGCTCCTATCTCCACGGCATTTTCGATGTAGACGAGTTCCGCCGCTGGTTTATCGATGATCTCCGGATAAAACAGGGAATTGAACCCAGAAAAAAGATCCTGGCCCGCTACGATCTGGAACCCGCCCTGGACCGCCTGGCTGCCGCAGTACGGGACCAGATGGAGATGGACCGCCTCTATCAGATTCTGGGCCTGTGAGACGAGCGCCCGGTTTCTTTCGCCAAGACGCAACGACCATAGATTTCTCCACTTTGCAAAAAACAAAGACTGTTCAATCCGGGACCAATTATCTCGAGTAGAAATGGACCTGATCTCATTCCAGATAACCGCAGCCCTCTTCCTCGATCTTCTTGTAGGCGATCCCAGAAAACTGCCCCATCCCGTCAAGATGCTGGGAAATCTCGGGATCCTCATGGAAAGCTCTTTCAGGAAAACCGGGATACATCTTCGGCTGGCCGGTCTGCTCACCCTTGCTGCCATGGTGGGAGCCGCCTGGCTCACTACGTTCTTCCTTTTGGAAGTGGCGGCCGCCATGGCCCCGCTCCTCCATATCCTGATTTCAGTGCTGATACTGTATACCACAATCTGCATCAGTGATTTGCTCCTTCACGCCAGAGAAGTCCATCAGGCTCTGGTTGCAGGGGATCTTCCACGGGCTCGGCAGAAAGTGGGAATGATAGTAGGCCGAGAAACCAGCGGACTTTCAGAAAAAGAGATTATCAGAGCGGCAGTGGAGAGCGTGGCGGAAAGCCTGGTCGACGGCGTTACCGCTCCGCTCTTCTATGGTTTCCTGGCCGGTCCGGCCGGAGCCATGACCTATAAGGCCATCAATACCGCGGACTCCATGTTCGGGTACAGAAACGAACGGTACAGACAGTTCGGCTGGGCCGCCGCCCGCCTGGACGACCTGGCCAACTTTATTCCGTCCCGGCTGACCGCCCTGCTTATGCCGCCCGCCGCCTTCCTCATCGGCCTGGATCCGGCGAATTCCTGGAGAATCCTGGTCAGGGACCGGAAAAACCATGCCAGTCCAAACTCCGGACACACGGAGGCAGCTGCCGCCGGGGCCCTGAATATCAAACTCGGAGGCAACAACCTTTATTTCGGAGAACTGGTAATAAAACCCGCCATCGGGGAGGACCGGCAGGAACTCAAGCCCTTCCACATCCGTCAGATCAACCGACTCATGGTGACGACCAGCTTTCTGGCCATCCTTCTCTTCTTTCCTCTGGGCGTATGAGACAATCCGTCAATTCCGGGCTCCGCAAACCTTCAGGGCACCGAATCATGAAAGTGGGCAAAGAATCCGATAAGGTTGTCAGTAATTGGCTTCTTGTCCCAGCCAGGAGACTCCATTAAACTGATTCTGACTCGGACTGCAGAACAACAGGAAAGATATGTGACTCGAAAATCGATCTACGTCGGAGCCGGGGATTATAAAATTATCACCAGTTCCGGGAAGCATAACCTGCTTGCGCTACTGGGAACCTGCACAGGAGTGGCACTTTACGACAGGGACGCCGGGCTGGGCGGAATCTGCCATATCCTGCTTCCAGATACACCAGGACACGATTATTCCTGGGCACCCAAGGTCTATGCCACCTCGTGCCTTACCCTGATGTTTAACGAGATGCTGCAAGCAGGTGCAGCTCCGGCCGAGATGGAAGCCGTGGTAGCGGGAGGCAGCCTGCCTTTCCCTTGCTCCAGGCAAGACATTAATCTCGACATAGGCGGCCGGACCAGGGAGAGTGTCTACCAATTTCTGGCCTATCATGGCATTCCTGTCACCGAGTCCAAGACCGGTGGCTGTTCAGGCATGACCCTTACCCTGGCGCCCCCAAACTGGCAGGCCACTATCAGTCTGTTTGAAGGATTGGAGGAACATACCGGCATACCTCCCATTCTTCCTGATAAAACCCGTCTCAGAAAAGAGATCATCCACCTGAATCCAGTTCCCCAGATTGCCTTAAAAATACTGCGGATGTTTTCCGAGGAGGACTATCAGCTCAGCGAGATTATCAGAGAACTGCGTCTCGACCAGGTTCTGAGCGCCAAGGTTATCAGCTTCTGCAATACCCCTTATATAGGAGCGCCAGGCAGAATCAACTCAATCGAACGGGCCGCCCTGCTCCTCGGGGAAACACACCTTCTGGAGATCATCCTCTCAACCTCCATGGAAAATTTCTACAACCAGAAAAAAGGCGGGTATTCCCTGGTACGGGGTGGACTTTACAAACACGCTCTTGCCACAGCGCATCTGGCGGAAATCATCAGCCGCTACAATAAAAACATGGACAGGCATCTAGCCTATACCGCCGGCCTGCTTCATGACATCGGCAAGGTGGTGTTGGATCAATATGTGGCTGAAAACATCTCCCTGTTTTACGATCAGGAAAGCTGCACCACCGGGGGACTGATCGATAAAGAACAGGAGCTATTCGGCACGGATCACCAGGAGACCGGCCATGAACTTGCTCGGCTCTGGAGCCTGCCCGCAGCTCTGGAAGAGGCGATAAGCCTCCATCACGAACCGCAGCAGGCCCACTCCAATCCCGATTTGGTTGATACTGTCTATCTGGCCAATCTCCTGGTTTCAGGGGTCCTGGCGGGTACGAATTTAGAGACTCCGGCAAATTGTGACTCCACCGGATCCCTGGCCCGACTCAATCTCGAGTCCCCTGACCTGGAAGAGATGATCAGCCTGATGCCCTGGGACAAACTTTCCTACCTGTAACGACGATCTATCGTTTTACCACACACCTCCCCATTGTTTTTCAATTGACTATCAGCGCAGACCTTTCATAGAATGGAGTCATATCGGCCAAATACCTGCCACCGAAACAGACACCCCCTTGAACCTGTAAACAAACTATAATACAAGAATTATTCTGGAGATATCTATATGAGAGTCTGGCCGGGAACGCCCTATCCACTGGGAACCACTTACGACGGAGCGGGAACAAACTTCTCCATCTTCTCCGAGATAGCGGAAAAGGTGGAACTGTGCCTGTTCG
>JBEPXR010000284.1:0-3068 GCA_041641775.1 Desulfobia sp.
CAATGCGGTCAGTCTATAGTCCTTTATCTTCTTGCGAAGAGTGGTGGGAGATATGGCAAGCGATATGGCGGAGCGGCTTATATTCCAGCAGTTTGCTTTGAGCACCCGGCAGATGTAGTTCTTTTCCACCTCTGCCAGGGAAAGGTCGACTGGCTCCTCTTCTGTAGCGGCCGCAGCCCCGTTTCCGATCTGAAGATCACAGCTGTCTATTATGGTTCCTTTGGTCAGTGCGGCCGCCCTGGTCAGGACATTTTCCAGTTCCCGCACATTGCCTGGCCAATGGTACGCCTGGAGTTGCTGTAGAGCGGAACAGGTAATGGAGCGAATTGCCAGTCCGTGGCGCTCGGCCTGCTTCCGCAGAAGGTGCTGGACCAGGTGCGGGATATCTTCCAGCCGCTCCCGCAATGGCGGAAGGGAGAGGGTGGAGACCGCCAGTCTGTAGTAGAGGTCTTCACGGAAAAGCTTTTTATCGATCAGATCATGGAGGTCATGATGGGTTGCGGCGATGATCCTTGCCTGGAAGGGAATCTGCTCCAGGCCTCCAACCCTGACAAACTCTTCCTCCTGGAGGACCCGCAGAAGCTTGGTCTGGAGGTTTCGGGGCATGTCGCCGATCTCATCAAGAAAAACCGTGCCCTGTCCGGCATATTCAAGTTTGCCGACTTTTGTCCTGTCCGCTCCGGTAAAGGCTCCTTTTTCATGACCAAAAAATTCGCTTTCCAGAAGAGTTGGGACTACGGCGGAGCAATTAAGGTCCACGAAGGGCTGCCCGGGGCTGCTGGTTTCGTGAAGGATGCGGGCGATGAGTTCCTTGCCTGTCCCGGATTCGCCTTTGATTAATACGGTCACCCTGCTTCGGGCCAGAAGGCCTATCTGTTTGTGAAGATCGACTATGCTGGAATTTTCGCCGACAAATTCATGGATGTCCAATACATCGGGACCGGCGGGAGAGGGCTCTACCTGGATGCTCCGATCTGAGACTTTGTCGAGGACTCTGGTGATTTCTTCCAGATCCAGCGGTTTTTTCAGGTAGTCCCAGGCACCGCTGTGCATTGCCTCTACCACCATCTTGTTGCCGGTTTCCCCGGTAATGATGATAACCGGTTTCCCGCCCATGATCTTCATGAACCCGGGCAGTGCTTTCAGGCCGCTTCCATCGGGAAGATTGATGTCGAGCAGAAGCAGATCAGGCATAAATGTGCGGGTCTTTTCCAGGCCTTCGCCGACATTCAGGGAGGTTTCCACCCGGTATCCCAGCAACCTGAGCTGGAGCTCGAGTGAACGGCAGAGGGCCGGATCATCGTCCACTACCAGTATTCTCCTCATAATTCAGGCCCCCTTGCCGGGAGTTCAAAGACAAACATCGCCCCACCTTCGGCCATGTTCATACAGAATACTCTTCCGCCATGGTACTCAACGATCTTCTTTACGTTGGCAAGTCCGATACCGATTCCATCCCTTCTGGTGGAAAAAAAGAGGTTGAAAACCTTGTCAATCTGTTCCGGGGGTATGCCGGGTCCCTGGTCAAGCACGCTGATGGCTATCCAGCCGGGCTGCGCTTCGATCCGGGCCCCGGTAAGTCGAACCCTGCCTCCTGGCGGAGTCCAGAAAACCGCATTGTCCACCAGGTTTGTCAGAGTGCGGACAATCTTTTCACTGTCCATGTATAATTCCTGACCCTCCAGATCGTCTTCGACCTCTACATGGATCCCCTTTTTCTGGGCAGGCTGGGAACCCGAGTTGATCGCATTTTCTGCCAGGTGTTTGAACCTGGTTTCAGTCAGATGGAGGTCGAGCGGTTTACCGTGCTGTAGAAGGTCGGACAGCATCAATTCCAGCCGGTTTGTCTGCTGGACGGCGATCAGGGCCATTTCGGCGTAAACCGGACTGGACTGGACATGTTTTTCCAGGGCCTGGAGATTCATCTTCACTGAGGACAGGGGAGTGCGCATTTCATGGACAATACTTGAACTGAGCTCGCCAATAGCAGCCAGTGAAGCGTTATTGACCAGGGTTCGTCGTCCTGCTTCCAGGCGGTCCATCATGCTGTTAAAGGCTTCGCCCACCTCCCTGGTCTCCTGATGGGTAAACTCAGGAGCCCGTTCCTTGATATTACCCTGGCTGATATTCCTGGCTACTCCGGCAAGCTGACTGAGGGGAGCGGCCAGTTTCTTGTACGTCTTTATGGAAATAAAAGAGACGGCAAACAAGGTCAAAAGGCCGGTCAGGGTGCTGAGAAAAATTTCCCTGTACAGCAGGGAATAGGCCTCAGGGGTCTCAACCTGGGCCAGGAGAATCCAGGGCAGCTCTTCACTGGCCCGCGCGGAGACCCCCAGGACTTCCCGTCCCCGTTCATCGTGGTAATTAAGGACACCGGTGGGGGGGCTTCGGTAGATAGTTGGGGGAAGGGAGGAGGTCGTGCCGAGTTTTTCCCGCTGATCATTAGGTGTCCAGAGATATTTGCCTCTACTGTCGAGGATGTAAAAGCGACCCGTTTCGCCTATGCCGCTGGAATCACCTAAAATATTACTCAGGGAAAGGGCGAGGTTGAGATGGCCGACTACATAGCCGTAAATTTTTCCTTCCTCAGTATAGGTGGCCCTGGCCAGCGGCAGAAGAGGATGCCCTCCGGGAGACATGAAAACCTCATCATGAACCAGGCCGGAACTTGAACTGATGAGCGCCCTGAATTCAGGAGAAGGGCGGTCTATCTTCCTGTTCATGAATTTCGTGGTCGTGACCAGTGGGTTCCAGTCTCTGTCATAGAGGACAAGGAGGTTATATATTCCGTATCCGTTGTTCACCGTATCCAATCCGCCGCAGACTGGATACTGCTGTCCCTCATTTTTGATTTCTCCGGAGCATTTGCCGGTTGAGCAATCACTCCGGACGGTTGACAGGAATTCTTTCCTGATGTGAGACAGCCAGGCCTGCAGGAAATCAAGTCGGGAGTTCAGGGCATAGCTCAGGTGTCCCTTTTCCGAGTCCATGATCGTCTTCTTTCCGACGTAATGATCCTCGAGGGTCATGGCGGCAATGGGCAGCAGGCCCACGATAAACATGCATGC
>JBEPXR010000284.1:3078-3566 GCA_041641775.1 Desulfobia sp.
CGAGAATACGCCTGGAAAGACTTGGCCCTTTCATGATTTTCTCCTGTAATACCGGCACTGACGGGTCAGTGGGGGCTGCCGAAGAACATTCTACAAGTTAAGATGGGTTCAGGTCGCAGGCAAACTGCAGTTGCCCGAAACCGGTCGAATTGATGCCCAGGAAATTCCTGCTTATTGTCATTGACCCCAGGGAGAAATGATTGAGGGCACCAGGATCATTACTGACTTCCGGTTATCAATATCACTGGATAATCCAGTCAGAATTTCTCTGTCAAGATAAATTTGACAGGAGAAAAGAGAGTATGGAAGAAAATGGAGATAGGGTCATAATCAGGCTGGATGTTTCCAGGTGACCTACCTCTCGGTGGCCCTGCCGCGGAGCAGGAGGTCCGAAACCCGGGAGCCGGTAATGCGGCGAATGCCTGCTGGGCAGGGTTGAACCGGAAACCCCGTCCGGAGAGGCGGGGGTTCCGGCGTCATGAGACGCA
>JBEPXR010000285.1:0-3539 GCA_041641775.1 Desulfobia sp.
GGTATGTCAAGGGAACCTTGAAAAATTGCCCTATGGTCCGATCACTGTGTCGCGGACATTGGAATGGATTCGTCACCTTCCTTGCCAGAACGCACCGAAGGCACGGTTAAGAGAAAAATGCTCACATATGCCTGATATGCTGCTCTATTTATTTTTTTGTCGCTCCTTATCCTCGAACCAGATGCCTAATTTTTCAAGGCATCCTCACGTCGAAAGATATGGATAGCTGGTCGATGGACCGGGCGGACCGGCAAGAGGGAGCGGGGATGATTGTCCTGTTTAAGAAAAAATGGAGCGGCATCAAATGACTGTCAGTTCTTTTCTTGCCGTAGTGGTCGGCAGCTACCTGGTTATCGTGGCCCTGGCCTGGAGTTTTCAGGCCAAACTGGTTTTTTATCCTTCATCCCGGCTGACCGCAACCCCGGCGGACATCGGTCTGACCTATGAAGAGGTCAAACTGACGACCAGCGACGGGGTGGGCATCCACGGCTGGTTCATTCCCGGTCCGAAGCGGGCCGGCAGTCCGGCCGCTCTCTTTTTCCACGGCAACGCCGGCAACATTTCAAACCGCCTGGAAATGATCAGGATAATCCACGACCTGGGCCTGGCCTGCCTGATCATCGATTACCGGGGATACGGGAGAAGTGGAGGCACCCCTTCGGAGCAGGGGCTCTACCGGGACAGCCGGGCCGCCTGGTCCTGGCTGGTGGAGAAGCGGGGATGCAAGCCGAAGGAGGTCGTGGTCTGGGGCCGCTCCCTGGGAGGTGCGGTGGCTGCTGGACTGGCCGCGGAAACCAGCCCCGGCGCCCTGATTGTCGAATCCTGTTTTACTTCGATGCCCGATCTGGGCCAGAAAGTTTATCCCTTCCTGCCGGCCAGATACATCTCCCGGTTTCGCTTTCCCGCTGAAGAGTATCTGCAGCGGGCGGACAGCCCCATCCTGGTGGTGCACAGCAGGGATGACGAGGTCGTACCCGTCGCCTTCGGCCGCCGGCTGTTCGAGGCCGCCCCCGAGCCCAAGCAGTTTCTGGAGATCTCCGGAGGCCACAACGAAGGGTTTATCGTCTCCGAAGAGAAGTATATCGAGGGTCTGCGCCGGTTTCTAAGCGCTCGCCTGGGTCAGGACATCATCTCCTGAAGCTTCAGGGCATTCTCCACGGCCGCCCCGTCGTCGGTATTGTCAAAATAGACGTAGACGGTCCTGCCGTGGTCCAGCAGCTCCCGGAACCAGCCGGCCCAGTTTTCCAGCTCCTCGTCCGAGTATTTTGATTGATAGGTTTCCGGTTTGCCGTGGAGCCGGAAGTAGGCCAGACTGCCGGTGACCTCGTCCCACCTCGGCCACTTGCCGGCATCGGAGATACAGTTGCCCAGGTTCAGCTTATTGAGCAGGTCGGCGGTCTCCCTGGTGAACCAGGATTCGTCCCGGAATTCCAGGGCGTGGTCCACCCCCGGCCAGTCTTTGAGCTGGCTGCCGAAATTCTCCAGACGTTCCGGATCACTGTTCAGGGAGCCGGGGAGCTGCCAGATCACTGCGGCGGTTTTTTCCTTGATGGGCGCCATGTTGTCCCGCTGCCTGGCCACCGAATCGGGGTCGGGTTTGAGTTTTTTGGTATGGGTGATGTAGCGGCTGCCCTTGACCGCGAAAGAAAAGTCGTCCGGGGTCTTTTCGCCCCAGCCCTCCACCGTGCTTTCCTTGAGGAGCCGGTAGAAGGTGGCGTTCACTTCAACGGTGTTGAACCGGGTGGCGTAGTGCTGAAGCCACTCTTTCTGCTTTACTCCCTCGTAGAACGTGTCTTTCCAGACCTTGTAATTCCAGCCTGAGGTGCCGATGAAGAGTTTTCCTTTCCTGGCGGCCATGGTGGACTCCTGCAGCAGTTTTCATCATTTATGGGGACTTCGGGAGGACTTTCGGGAAAAATCCCTCTCCCTATTTTGTAGAGGAATATTCCGGCAGGGTCAAGGAAGGGTGGTTCAGAACCAGAGATTGGCGATGAACACCGCGGCCAGGACGCCGGCGGCATCGGCGCAGAGCGCGGCCGGCAGGGCGTGGCGGGTGCGGTGGATGGAGATCGAACCGAAATAGACGGCCAGGACGTAGAAGGTGGTCTCGGTTGAGCCCTGCATGGTGGAAACCATGAAGGAAAGGAAGCTGTCCGGGTCCCGGCCGACAATCTCGCTCATGATCCCGAAGGAGCCGCTGCCGGAGAGGGGCCGCATCAGGGCCACGGTCAGGGCCTCGGCAGGCATATTGATCAGGCTGGTCAGGGGGGAGAGGGCGCTGATCAGGATTTCCATGGCCCCGCTGGCCCGGAACATGCCGATGGCCACGAAGATGGCGACCATGAAGGGAATGATCTTGACCGCCGTGGTGAAGCCGTCCTTGGCCCCGTCGGTCAGGGTCTCGTAAATCTTGACTCCGCGCAGGTAGCCGAAAATGATCAGGGAAGAGATGAGAATGGGGATGAGCCAGTTGGATATGGTACCGACCAGTTCAGTGGAAAGGGTGAGCCTCTCCGGATTGGTGACGATGTTGTAGACCACGGCCCCGGCAAAGGCGGCGATCATGGCGTAGACGAAGAAGCGGCCGCCGAATCCCGGCTTGACCAGGTCATGGGACCCCTCTGCCTCCCCTTCCGGGGACTCTTCTTTTTGCAGCTCTTCGGCGGAATACACCGGGGGTTCACTTTCCCTGCCTGCCATCATTTTGGCTGCGAAGATTGCCACCAGGGTAGAGCAGGCGGTGGCCAGAATGGAGGGGATGAGTATGGCGGCCGGTGAGTCGGCCCCCGCGGCGGCCCGGACCGTGATGACTCCAAGGGGCAGGACCGTTATGCAGGAGGTGTTGATGGCCAGGAAGAGGCACATGGCGTTGGTGGCCGTGCCTTTTTCGGCGGAGATCTTGTCCAGCTCCTGCATGGCCTTGATGCCCATGGGCGTGGCGGCGTTGCCCAGACCCAGGGTGTTGGCCGCCATGTTCATGATCATGGCCGACATGGCCGGGTGTTCCGCCGGGACATCGGGAAAAAGCCTGACCATGAGGGGCCTCATGGCCCTGGCGATCAGCCGCATCAGCCCCCCGGCTTCGGCTACCTTCATAATGCCCAGCCACAGGGCCATGGGACCGATTAGGCCGATGGCCAGGGTGACCGCTGCTTTGGCCGAATCGAAAGAGGCTTTGGTGACCTCCTCCATTCTGCCGGTGTAGGCGGCGGTGACCGTGGCGATTATCACCAGGCCGAGCCAGATTATATTTATCGCGCTTGCTTTCGGAGTCATTGGTTTAAGGGAGTTCAATCGGCATGTAGAAATGAACGCGCTGATTATGGGACCAAAAAACGGTCTTGTCAAGACGGCTTGTGGTACCTGCAGAATCGTTTTGGCGATTGTCATGTATATTCAATATGATGAGTTTATCCTGTTTGACAGTGCCCTGTAAATGGATAAAATTTTATTAGGAAAAATTAAGGTAGATAAACGATCCCGAAGATGAGCGATGAGGGAAGAAGAAGCGTGCTAAAGGACGGAAGTGTTATCTTATA
>JBEPXR010000286.1:0-3486 GCA_041641775.1 Desulfobia sp.
ATACTGGGAGTGATTCTTGCCTATTTCTGGCCGTACACTAAGCTGCCGCACGCCGGCCACGTTCTGCTTTCCACCTGGGCCTCCTCCAGCCACATACTGATGAACACCCAGGCCGAACTCGGTGCCGCCCTGCTGGCCGGAATACTTATCGTTCTGTTTCTGGCGGTCTGGCTCCCCTGCTGCGTCAGCGATATCATCTTTCCCCTGCTTTTTGTCAAGGAAGACGGGACCGCCCATCTGGGCAAACATCACTGCGTGCTCTGCGGCAGAGCGGAGGATGAGGGAGAAGAAAACCACCATTCCCACTGACCTGCCCCGCTCACCCTCCGAAGGTTGCCACCCAGCGGCCCACCCCGTGGGTGATGATCACCACCACCACGGCGATCAGCACATGCTCCCCCACTATCTTCCAGGGCGGCTCCCTCTGGACCCTGGCCATGACATAGCTGAGAATGGACAGGACCGCGAGGCCCCAGGCCAGGCTGATCACCACGGCGAGATCCAGGGAAAAGAGGAGGACGGGGACGGCAAAGGTCATGGCAAAGAGGAACTTGGCCAGAAAGGTGGCCAGGGTGGAGACCCAGATATGGGTGCTGTCATAGATGTTTTTCGCCTCTTCGGCGATGTGAATCCCCAGGGCATCGGAAAAGGCGTCGGCAATGGCGATGGTGACTATGCCGCCCAGGACCACCATGGTGGAGCGGGTTCCGGAATGCAGTCCCACCATGAGCCCCATGGTGGTGATCACCGCCGAGGTCAGGCCAAAGGTAATTCCGGTAATCAAGCCGTCTCGCATCGCTTAGCCTTCAATCAGTTTTTCGTTGAAACCGGTTAAAATTCATACCGGCTGTTTCTTGTCAGGGGACATTGTTCTTCAACTCATCGAGCCAGACCACGGCCTCGGAGTCGCTGGGGGCCCGCCAGTCGCCGCGGGGGGAAAGGGAACCGCCGGAACCCACCTTGGGGCCGTTGGGCAGGGCCGAACGCTTGAACTGGCTTAACTTGAAAAACCTGTAGAGAAAGACCTCGAGCCAGTACTTGATGGCGGCAAGATCGTACTCATGGCGTTTTTTCGCGGGCAGGGCATTGGGCCAGTCGCCTTTTGCTTTGTCACCCCAGGCGTGATGGGCCAGGAAGGCAACCTTGCTGGGTTTGAAGCCGAACCGCAAAATGTAGTAGAGGGTGAAGTCCTGGAGCTCATAGGGACCGATTATCTCTTCCGTTCTCTGGAACGGTTTTTCGGATTCACCGTTTTCCTCAGGCACCAGTTCGGGAGAGATCTCGGTACCGAGGATGGAGTCGAGAACCATGGCCGTGCGCTGGTCAAACTGCCCGGTGCTGACCACCCAGCGGATCAGATGCTGGATCAGGGTCTTGGGCACCGAGGCGTTGACGTTGTAGTGCGACATCTGGTCCCCCACTCCGTACGTGCTCCAGCCCAGGGCCAGCTCGCTGAGATCGCCGGTCCCCAGGACCAGGCCCTGGCGATAGTTGGCCAGCCGGAAGAGATGGGAGCTCCGCTCCCCGGCCTGGACGTTTTCAAAGGTGACGTCATAGACCGGCTCGCCGCTGGCGAAGGGATGGCCGATGTCCTTGAACATCTGCAGGCAGGCAGGCCTGATGTCGATTTCCTCGGCGCTCACCCCGAGAGCCTCCATCAACTGATGGGCGTTCCTGTTGGTCACGCTGCTGGTGGCATATCCCGGCATGGTATAGCCCAGGATATTGGCGCGGGGAAGGCCGAGCCGGTCCATGGTCCGGGCTGCCACAATCAGGGCCTGGGTGGAGTCAAGACCGCCGGAAACCCCGATCACTATACGTTCTATGCCGGTGGCCTTCAGCCTTTTCATCAGGCTCTGGACCTGGATATTGTAGACCTCGAAACAGCGATCATTGAGCACCGAGGCATTGCCGGGAACATAAGGGAAGCGGTTGAGCCTGCGGATGAGGCCGGTCTCCTTTTCGGAGATTTTGAAATCAAAGGAGATATGACGCATTGCCGCCAGCCGGTCGCGGTGTTCCCCTGCCGTGTCATTGAAGCTGGTCACCCGCATCCGGTCCTGTCTCAGGCGGTCCAGGTCGATATCGGCCATGATCAGCTGCTCTTCGACCTCAAAACGTTTGGACTGGGCCAGGAGATCGTTGTTTTCGTAAATGACGGCATAGCCGTCCCAGGCCAGATCGGTGGTGGATTCTCCCGGTCCCGCAGCCGAGTAAAGATAGGCGGAGAGGCACTTGGCGGACTGGGAGGCGCAGAGCAGCCGGCGGTAATCGGTCTTGCCCACCGTGATATTGCTGGCCGAGAGATTGGCCAGGATGGTGGCCCCGGCCATGGCACCGTAGGTGCTGGGAGGCAGGGGCGACCAGAGATCCTCGCAGATCTCGACGTGCAGGGAAAAACCGGGCATATTCGCGGCATCAAAAACCAGGTCGTTACCGAAGGGCACCGTCTCCCCCAGGAAGGCAACCTCCCCGGCCACCGCTTGCCCGGCCGGTGAAAACTGGCGTTTTTCGTAAAACTCGCGGTAATTGGGGATATAGGTCTTGGGAACGATACCCAGTACGTGCCCCCGGTAGATGACCAGGCCACAGTTGAAAATCCGGTTTTCAAACCTGAGGGGAGCGCCAACCAGCAGGAGGGAGGCGAGGTTCAGGCTTTCCCTTTTCAGGGAGGCGATCGCCTCCACGGCTGCGGCAAGCAGGGCTTCCTGCTGGAAAAGATCGTCATTGGAGTAGGCGGTTATTCCCAGCTCCGGGAAAAGTACCAGGGCCGCCTGCCCGGCGGAGGCCCGGCGGGCCAGCTCCAGGGTCCGCCCGGCATTGTAGGCCGGGTCAGCTACCCGGAGGTCCGGAACGGCCACCGCGGTTCGAACCATGTTGTGGGAATATATGGAATAAAAATCGGGCATAAGCACCTTGCGGGCTGTGAGCTTTGCGGTCCGCCGGCTTTCATGGCAGGCCGGGCTTCGTCTCTTATTATACGATTTTCCGTGAGCAGGATACCAGCAATTTTCCGGGTCCCGCGGCTTCCCGGCGGCTCGAACCATACCATACTTTTGCTAGGCGGCCAAAGAGATCAGGACAAAAATCCTTCAAAACCCGT
The DNA here is from genome assembly GCA_041641775.1 of Desulfobia sp. Lineage (GTDB taxonomy): Bacteria > Desulfobacterota > Desulfobulbia > Desulfobulbales > SURF-16 > JAWLDV01. Next base: position 3,104 of record JBEPXR010000286.1, read on the forward strand.
TTTTTATACAGTAGAATACCCGAAATTTCTCCAGGAAGAGCGCAGAGAATCATGGATACCTTTTTACCAGCCAGTTACAGGGAGATGAAGGCCAGGGGCTGGGACTACGTGGACATCATCCTGGTCACCGGCGACGCTTACGTGGATCACCCCTCTTTCGGGATCGCCCTGATCGGGCGCTGGCTCGAAGCTCACGGCTACCGGGTGGCGGTTCTTTCCCAGCCCCGACACGACACGTCCGAATCCTTCCGGGTTTTCGGCCCGCCCCGCCTCTTCTGGGGAATCAGCAGCGGCAACCTCGACTCCATCGTCGCCAATTACAGCGGCAACCGGAAAGTCCGGGATACGGACAGCTACTCCCCTGGCGGCAACCCTTATTTCGG
>JBEPXR010000287.1:0-3486 GCA_041641775.1 Desulfobia sp.
TCTGTTCCCGTTCGAACTTGAAAATCCCTGGAGTTCTGGTAAGATGAGCCTTGGATCCGGTTCTTCCGGATCAGTTCGGCAGTAGGGGACTCACCCAGTGTTATGGCTGCTGCTGTCGTTTTTTTTCAGTATAATATAGAGAAAGTGCCTGGTTCAAATAATAATAGTTTATTGTCCGATAAAGGAAAGGTTATTTCCTTCAATGCCATGGTGGAGGCCGATGCCTTCCACTGGTATTTCGATGTCTGGCATTCCGACTTCTGTTCAGAGCTTGCCGGGTCCGGGCGATCATCCTTCCTCAGAATGTCCAAAAGGAGTTTTATTTTTTCTGCCGCTTCCTCTGTCCCCGGTTGTTTCCAAACTACGATCCCAGGTTCCGCTGGGAGGGCAAGATCGGCGCCACCTTGCTGTTCACCTCTCTGCGGGTAGATCAGCCGCGGACCATGTGTCCCAGAGTGGAAACCCTGTCCGATGAACATTCTGATATGGTCCATTTCCCCCCGGAGCTTCCCTCCTACCCATACCTCATCAAAGCCAATCAGGGCGGTGAGGGAAGCCATGTCTGGCTGATCGATTCAGAGGATGCTCTTGCCGTCTGTCTGCAGAAATTCAGGCAACTCGAACTGCAGAGATAGTTCGGATTCGTGGTTCAGGAATATATCGCCGGGCTGGACCGGGATCTTCGAGTAATGGTCATCGGCAATCAGGTTTACAGTTACTGGCGGGTTCAGCCGGAAGGATTCCTTCACAATATCTCCAGGGGGCAAGAATCGACCAGGAATCATTGCCTGATCTGCAGAGAAGGGGAGAGAGAGGAGGTAAGGAAACTCTGCAGAGAGACAGGTCTCAATCTGGCCGCCTTTGACCTGATCTTCTCCAAAGGAATAAATTCCCCGCTTTTTCTCGAAGTCAACTACACCTTTGGCTGGGCCGGCCTGGGAGGGATGGAGGATTATGAATCCTTGCTCAATCAGGCTATTGAAAAATGGCTGGCGCTACCCGGGAATCAGATCAGGGGGTAGCATCGGGAAACACCGTCATTCGGATTTGCTGAAGATAACCAGAACTCGCTCCGATCCCGAAAAGGGGAGTCGATAGTGATTGATATGCTCGAGCGTGAAAGGACTGTTCGGCCTGGTCCTTTCCCACTCTTCCAGTTCTGCCTCGGCCCGGGGACCTTTCATACAGAGGACCTTCCCTCCCGGTGGACTGTAGCCTTCCACCAGGTCGAGAAAGCTGATGACCGAGGCAAAGGCCCGGCTGATGATAAGGGGATGGGAGCTTGCCATCGCGGGGGAGGGAGATCGCTCAAGGTGAACGGCCATGGTCTCAACCTTCCTGAGCTTCAGATTTCTTATTACGTGGCGGAGAAACGCCACTTTTTTCATTCTGGCTTCCACCAGGAGTAGAGCAAGTTCGGGCCGAACTGTTTTGATCACCAGGCCCGGAAAGCCGGCGCCGGTGCCCAGATCAAGCAGTTCGCTTCCCTTTATCTCATCCAGGAAGGGGACAAGGGCGAGGGAGTCGAGAAAATGTTTATCGATTATCTCCTTTTCTCCGGCTGGACCAATCAGGTTAATCTTCCTGTTCCATTTGATCAGTTCCCGCAGGTACCAGGCCAGAGTTTCGGGACACTTATCCGGCAAGACAATTCCCATCTGCCGGCTCCCTGTTTTCAGCAGTTTCTCACAGCTTGATTCAGCCACTTACTCTTTGGGAATTAATCGTTCCATTCCGTCCTGATCTCGGCGGAACGACTGTGGGCGGTGAGACCTTCCTGTTCGGCCAGCCTTTTAATGTGCGGAGCGTCTTTCAGAAGGGCGGTCTTTGGACAGGAGATGATACTGCTTTTCTTCAGGAATGTTTCAACCCCCAAGGCGGAGGAAATCCGGGCTGTGCCCATGGTGGGAAGGACATGGTTGGGTCCGGCCACGTAATCCCCAAAGGCCTCGGGGCAGTAATCTCCCAGAAAAACTGCCCCGGCATTGCTGACTTTCGGCAGACTGGTCCAGGGGTCCTCCAGCATCAGTTCCAGGTGTTCGGCAGCGATATCGTTAGCCAGCTCTATCGCCTCATCCAGGGTTTCGGTGATCAGGATGGCCCCTCTTTCCGTCAGGGATTGTCTGGCGATATGATTCCTACTCAGCTTTTTGAGCTGCTCTTCCAGCTCCTCCACCGTTTCCCGGGCCACTTTCGGACTGGTGGTGAGCAGTATGGCAAGGGCCTGGGGATCGTGCTCCGCCTGAGCCAGCATATCCGCCGCGATAAAAGCTGGCTTTGCCCGGTGATCCGCTACAATAAGGACCTCACTGGGTCCGGCGATCATGTCGATGCCCACCCGGCCGCTCACCTGTTGCTTGGCCTCGGCGACAAATTTGTTGCCGGGTCCAACGATAACTTCAGCCCGGGGGATGGTTTCAGTGCCAAAGGCCAGGGCTCCGATCGCCCAGGCACTGCCTATTTTGTATATATCGGTGATCCCGATTTCACGGGCTGCGACGAGCAGGGCCGGATGCACTTTCCCCTGTGGATCGGGGGGAGTCACCATAATGCGTTTTTTGACCCCGGCGATCCCGGCGGGAATCCCGTTCATCAATACTGAAGAAATCAACGGAGTGCTGCCCCCTTTCCCCCCCGGAACATAAAGGCCGGCTGAGGCTACTGGTCTGACCAGTCTGCCGGTAATGACGCCGTCCTCCCTGGTCAGGAACCAGCTGTCGTCCAGGTCCCTTTCGTGGAAAGCCTGTATCCTGTCGCGGGCCAGCCTGATGCTGTTCAGGAGCTCGGGCTCAATGTGGTCGACCGCTTGATCAATCTCTTCCTGACTGGCCATAAGGCGGTCGATGGTCATTTCCGGGCAGTCGAATCTTCTGGTATATTCCAGAACAGCCTGGTCTCCACGGCTGATCACTTCCTTGATAATTTCAAAAACCGCCTCCCTGCAACTGTCGTCAGAAATCTGAAAACGATCGTTCAGTGCCGCGATCTTCTCCCTGCCTTCCGGTGAAGACGTTTCCACTGGTGAAATAATCATTGCTGCTCCTTTTATCGTTAATGAGAAACTGGAATTTCAGGCAATTTTTCCAATTACTTATTCAGCGCCTCTCATTGCCACGTTCTTCTTCATCAGTATTCCTGCTGCATTCCGTGTCAGGGGTGTAGTCATTCCAGGCCCTGTCCTGATACGTTGTATGGCATCGTATGCACGTCCCCACCCTGAGGATCCTGGAAAGTTCTTTTCCGTTAAAAGGGCGGATATTCTTCCGGGAACTGTGCTGCAGTGGTTTGCCCTTGATGGAGACGTAACCGTCCAGGGGCGGAGTTTCCCCGGCATGCGTTTCCAGACCCTGATGGCTCGGTTCAAAATGCCATTCGCCGCCTTCCCGCCAGACCCTGCCGTCCCCTAATCCCAAGGTTTTTGGGGAGGTGTGGCAGTCGGCGCAATCCCGTCCTTCAGCCTGGACGGTATGGGGGTTGAGGGCAGCC
>JBEPXR010000288.1:0-3485 GCA_041641775.1 Desulfobia sp.
AATGACTGATACACAGGGCGAGTTGATCCGTACTTCGGTTTCCAACCTGATCACTTCCCTCAGGGACGCAGTTATTCTGACGGTTGCCGTCATCTTCCTGATGCTGGCCAGAATACGGATGACTCTGCTGGCGATGGTTTCCATACCTTTTACTTTTCTGCTGACCTTTGCCGGCATGAAACTGCTCAATTACGAGCTCAATATCGTCACCATGACCGCTATTATTCTGGCGGTGGGACTCTTGGTTGATGATGCCATTGTGGTAATTGAAAATATCGATAAGCATGCAGGTTCAGGAGAAAAATCAGCCTTTCAAGCAGCGGTGGACGGAACAAGGGAGATTTTTCTGGCTGATTTCGGAGGAACCGCCACTACGCTCGCCGTCCTGCTTCCGATCATGTTTGTCGGCGGGTATACCCAGCAGATTCTGAGGCCGTTGACCGTAGTTCTTTCCCTTGCACTCCTCAGTTCCTATCTGGTTTCAATAACCGTCATACCTCTTCTGGCTTCAAAATTGATGAAGCCCGGACAGAGCACCGGAAGGCTGGAATCCGTACTGGAACGATTCCTCCAATTCTGGATTGTCCCCCTGCAGAATTTTTTCATAAGTTCCTTTCGTCTGGCTGCCGGCAAGTGGGGATTTGTTATTATACCGCTGCTTGTCATTCTTTTGCCGATCAGTCTCCGTCAAATGTCTTTGGCCGGCCGTGACCTGATGCCTGCAATGGATACGGGTATTGTGAAGGTTTCCTTTGAAATCTGGCCCGGCAGTACAGTGGGGCAGGCAGAGAAAACGGTAGCTGAAATGGAGAAAGTAATCAGAAATCAGTCCGGCTACCTGCGAATGTCCACTGTCGCCGGTTCTGAGCCGAAGGTGATCAGCTTCGGCGCTGAACGTACTTCGACTGAAGGGGTCATAACGGTACATTTTGCAAACCGTTTTCAGAGGCCTGAAACTATCTGGGAGATCGAGGCCGATCTCCGAAAGGCCTTTGCAGGAATTTACGGTTTGAAATCCGTTTCGGTCTATGATTACGGAGCTACTCCGCTGTCAGCTATTGCAGCTCCCGTGGATGTGATGATCAGCGGTCCCGACCCGGAGGTCCTCAATCACCTTGCCCTGGAAGTGGAGGAACGTCTCCTCCGGGTTAAAGGACTCACTTCGATAAAGAGGACCTGGGATCGGTCCAAGCCTGAGATACAAATCGATCTTGATGAGGAAAGACTGGTCGACTACGGTTTAACCATTGAGGAGATCTCCCGGACCCTTACCGCCGCCACAACCGGGAATGCCGTATCCTCTCTGCGAGTACCGGGCCAGGATGGATATGGGATCCGACTGCGTTTTGATCCGGATGAGATGAAGGGCCTGAACGAGCTGGCGATGATTCAGCTGGCCGGACCTAGGGGCCCCGTCCCGCTGCAGGAAATAGCTGATTTTAACCGTGAGTGGGTGCAGACCAGAATAACCCGGCAGAATCTTGAACCCTGTGTAAATATTCTTGGATATCGGGCTGATACAGCCATAACCCACCTCCAGAACCAGGTTGACGATGTCCTGGCTGATATGGAGCTGCCGGCAGGTTACAGTCTCAGCCAGGAGGGGGAAATAAAGCACATGAAGACCAGTTTCGGCAGGTTGGGGAGTTCCCTCGGCCTGGCGGTTATTCTCCTTTATTTTTCCTTAACCGTTATTTTTATATCTTATTTCCGGCCCCTTATTATAATGAGTGCCATCCCTCTGGCCTTCATTGGAGTACCCTGGGGGATGATTCTCATGAATCGGCACTTCTGTATGCCGGCAGCCATGGGCATGATCCTGTTGACTGGAATCGTGGTCAACAACTCGATTCTGTTGCTCGATTTCATCGAGACCTCGCGTCGTGAAGGGAAGAATCTTTATGCCGCCGTTGAAGAGGCGATACGGCGCCGTACCCGTCCTATCCTTATGACCGCTTTGAGCACCATTGCAGGCATGTTGCCCATAGCGGCGGAAATGGCTGTCGGATTGGAACGTCTTTCGCCTCTGGCGGTGGTGGCGATAGCCGGTCTTCTGGTTTCCACCTTTCTTACCCTGGCCTACGTGCCGGTCATTTATGTGGCGGTGGAAAGCCTGAAAATCAAAGTTGCCTCCATGTATCGGAGCGTTCGCTGATAATGCCTCTTTTTGAACTGAGCCAAGAGGTTGCCGGTAAACACTAGTCCCCCAGCACCTCGCTTATTTTTTCCCCGAGTCTTCGGGCCTGTTCCAAAGCTCCTTCCTGTTCCTCGAAAGTATTGGCTCCAACGGAATCCACTGTAGCTTCCTCGCCATGAATCATTGTCACGCCACTCATACTGCACTCGTCACCATGCCCGCAGCGCAGGCAGGGAACATTACCCTGAATTTTCACCTCCCCTAAAAAATTCATGCCTTCCTCCAGCATATAGTATTTGATGCCGTCCACCCCGTTCTGACATGATGGAGGCATGTGTTCACATTCCTCCGGAATGGCGCAGGTAATGATGGCGCCCCCCGGCTTTCCCTGCATGAAGCCGTGTCTGTGGCGGAGAGGATAGAGCCGTTCCATGAAGGCTTTGGTCCTGGCATCTATACTGGAATATGGGGTATAACCGGCGATAATCAGCCCGTCAGCCTCCCTGGCCTTCCTGGCCAGGGTATTTCCGTCATCGGCGATCACGCATTCGTTGGTTTCCACACATCCCAGGCAGGCCCGGCACGGTTCTATGCTTAGTCTATTGAGTTTTATCAATTCCGTATCCAACCTTGTGGCTGCCAGGGCTGAGGCCAGGGCGCGGTCGGTGTTGCTGTTTTTGATTGGAGAACCTGAAACCCCGAGAATTTTTTTCATCTGCCTATCCTCTCTGCCGTCTTTGGTAGTGACGTATTTTTAATATGAGCATGTTGCTGCCGGGAAAAGAAATCCGCCTTCCGGATAGAGCCATGTTTCTCTCCCTCCCCTATTTTAATATGCTGTAATCAGAAAGGCAATTTCACGGCATGCGATTCAGGTGTAATACGTCAAAAAGGAGTGATAACGGTAATTGAGAGGTAAGATGTTGATATCGGGTGATTATGTGGACGGATGGGTGTTTGAAGGTAATGAGGTGAAGGATTGATTTATCCTGAAGAATAACACTGAAGATCTCTGTAGCAGGGAACAGTTCTTGAAGTAATCCTGGATAACCGTAGATACTGCAAAGGATCGTAATCAGGAATCTGTTGAGGTCCCCCACATTTGGAGTCTGAAATGGTTATTTCCCCAATAAGTGCATGCCGGAAATCCACTTCACGGACCTTCGTCGGCAGTGCTTCACCTTTCTGGAGCCTGGATTACAGCCTATTTCAGTTTTTGGTATTCCCCGGCCCGGATATTGCACTTTTTAAAGACCGGAGGTAAGGCTATTTTGGTATTTTCCTTCTGTATCCTCTCTTTTTTGCCTTATTCCGCTCTTTAAGTCGCCACGCCCAGAGGTAGACTTTT
>JBEPXR010000289.1:0-3484 GCA_041641775.1 Desulfobia sp.
GCCCGGCTGCATATCCGGTGAAGGCCGACCCCACCAGCTGCAGGGACCAGCCGTGGACGGCGGCGATGGCGGCCTGATGAAACAGGATGGCGGTCACCACAAAAGGCGCGGCCACGGCGGCCGGCAGCACCATATAGAAGCCGGGTTCCTTCAGGACCTGAGCCCGGCTGAAATTAATGCGTCCTCCCTCAGCTTCGCTCTTCAGCGTCGTATCACGTTCCGGGGCAATGGTTCTGGCGGAAAGAAAGAGGAGAAGGGGCAAAATTAGGACGATCAGGACCAGACAGCCGACAAGCCAGGGGAACCGCCAATTGTAGAGGCCGATCAAAAAGACCGCACTGACCGGCAATACCGCTTCGGCCAGGGGGATACCGGCAGCAGCCAGGGCCACGGCCTTACCCCGGTGGGCCGTAAAGTAGCGGGCCGCGGTGGTGACTCCCAGATGCGCTATAAGTCCCTGCCCTCCAAAACGGATCAGAACAAACCCCGTTCCCAGGACCAGGACTCCGGGAGACAGTCCAATCAGCAGGCAGCCCAGGGCCAGAACAAGTACAGCCAGACTGGTAACCCTGGAGAGGGACCAGGTGTCGGCCAGCCTGCCGAACCGGAAGAGCAGGCAGGCGCTCAGGATGGTGGCGGTGCTGTAAATTCCTCCGTAGAAGGTATGCGAGAGTTGAAAGGCCTCTCGCACTTCCCCTCCAACCACGGAGACAAAAAACGTCTGGCCGAACCCAGAGGTGGCCATAGCGGCCAGGGCAAAGAAAGCCAGCCTGGGCCTGGATCTGATAAAAGCGGGTAATCTGAAAGAAATGGAAATTCCTCCCCTTCAAAATAAGATTGAGGCCATACCGGAAAACAGATGAGTCCGGTTGAGCAAGTTGAACGAGGCGCCGCCGGTCATTCCTCCAGCATATATGCTGAAGCGCATATTGCAAGACGAGATGCTCTGGTGTGGAACTGGAGACGGTTATTACACTGAAGGAAGTGATCTCCTCCTGAAAAATTCTCTGTTTTCTCTGCAACAATCGGCCGCTCTCCCCTATCTTTAAATAAGTGTTAATGTTTTCCGCCTGTTTGGCTGCGTCGGGAAAGCGAATTCTTTTGGCTTTATTGCCGCCATCATCTATGATGGAGGTTGGAGAATAAAAACACTTGATTAACCAACATGGGAAACTGCGAAAAAAACATGAAACATATCCGCACCGTTTCTACGACCGGCCTTTTCTTTCTACTCTGCCTGATGACCCTGGCCGTCTGCCGGCCGGCCGGTGCCCACATCTACCGGGTGGCCGACAACCAGACCATCTCTTTCCCCCAGCTCCTTGCCGACCTTGAAACCGCCAGGGTTATCTTTCACGGGGAACTGCACGACAGCAGGGAACACCACCGTAGTCAACTCCAGCTCATCAGAGCCCTGCATGAGAAAGGGCACAAGCTTGCCGTCGGCTTGGAGATGGTCCCCAAACACAGGCAGGACGCCCTGGACAAGTGGGTGGCCGGGGAACTGGATCCCTGGATCTTCCGGAAGATTTTCAGCAGTTACTGGGGCTACTGGTCTCTCTACCGGGACATCCTCTTCTATGCCAGGCAGAAGAATATCCCCCTCATCGGCCTGAACGTCCCTAAAGAAATAACCAGGAAAATCGCCCGCCACGGCTTTGATTCCCTGGAGGAACAGGACCTGGAGGAAATTCCGGCAGTCTCCTGCATTATCAGTGATGAGTACGAAAAGTTTATCCGCCGGGCTCTGGGAGCCCACGCTCAGCATCCCGGGACCTTTGAGAATTTTTGTGAAGCCCAGCTCCTCTGGGACAAGGCCATGGCGGAAAATCTCCTGGAATTCATTGAAAAGGATGCCGACGCCCATTTGATTGTTGTCCTGGCCGGCGGCGGCCACTCGTGGAAACACGGGATTCCGGCTCACCTCGCGGCCAGATCCGAGGTCTCCTATAAGGTTCTGCTCCCCGAAATTTCCGGAAGATGGATACCCGGAAGGATTGACGCCCGGGATGCCGATTATATCCTCCAGGGCCTCGAGCTGGGCGGTCTGCACTGAAAGTCCCCCCCCTTCCTTGACAAGGGTCCGTCACAGAACTCCGCCAATCTTAATACTCCGCGCCCAGGCGGGACAATTGCCTATCCCTCTACTACCGGCAGCTTGGAAAAAATCCACGAAAACACGCTTTCCGGGGCAATTCCAGGTATTCATTTTAAATAACACCCAGTTATGGTGCAAAATTTGCTTGCTCAATACAGCTATGATCGGTAAAGTACTCGGCCAGCAAGGGCAATCCTCTATATTCAGACCGGATAACCCCCCAAATGAAAACCTGGTCAGTTGGGAGTTCAGTTGAACATCTGCAGAAAAAATAGAAAACACATTCCGAGGGCGGCTTTTGGTGCTCTCCTGGCCCTGATCCTGCCGGCCATTGGTGCTTCAGCAGCCGGGAACGGAGATGAGGAGATCATGGCCCTCTACTTTGACGAGGAGGTCGTGGTCCAGACTACGTCCAGGGCTGCCCAGCCTCTCGTGGACGTGGCCGAGAATGTCACCATAGTGGAGGCCGAAGATATCCGCAGAATGAACGCCAATACAGTCTCGGATATTCTCAGACAGGTACCCGGGATCTTCATCAGCTCCTTCGGTTACGATTACAGCAACATCGGCACTGCCCTGATCCACGGTTCCAAGTACGAGCACGTCACTTTTCTCCTGGACGGAGTCCGGCTCAACAAACCTGCGGCGGGCATCGTTTACTCCAACTTCATCCCGGTTAAAATCATCAAGCGCATCGAGATCGTCAAAGGGGCGGCCTCCTCCACCTGGGGCTCGGCCCTGGGCGGGGTGGTCAACATCATCACCAAAGAACCCGGGACCTGGCAGACAGTGGGCGGCTCGCTGAGCACGGCCGTGGCCGAAAACGACACCTGGGAGCTGGAGGGTGATCTGCGCGGGAGCCTGGGGGAAGTGGACTCCTACCTTTACGCCGGGACCAGGACTTCAGACGGCCTGTATAAAGACCGCTTCTACGACAATGACAGTTTCTACGGCAAGGTCCGGACTCAGCTTCCCCGTACCCTGCGTTTTACCTTTACCGCGGCCAGCATGGAGGCGGACTACCGGCATATAGGCTACTATGAGCCCTGGCAGTTCAGCTCGGAAGGAGAGGACGAAAATATCCTGACTACCGCGGTCCTGGACGGCACCTTGAACGACCACCTCTCCTTCAGCCTTTCCGGCCACTACCTGGAAAATGACCTCACCATTGATTATGGCTTCTTCGGTCAGGACAGCAGCTACACCTATGACCAGGAGCGGCTGGGAGCAACTTTTCTGCTCACCTGGAGGGCGGGCCGTCACACGATAGTGGCCGGGGCGGAGATCGACCGGGATGAGGAGATCGACAGCGATAACATCAGGGGCTACCGGGCTGACCGAATCCAGGAGGAATACCGGGCCGTTTTCATCAACGATACGATCAGG
>JBEPXR010000290.1:0-3477 GCA_041641775.1 Desulfobia sp.
AGGTTGGGGGCGGTGTGGCAATCACTGCAGCTGTACCCTAAGTTGCGGACATGGTGAGTGTGAATGTTGTTACTGATCGGAGTACCATTGTCAATGGTCGTGAAACGTTGTCCGTAAACATTATATTCGGTACCTCCGTCCAGTGTCTCCCAGGCGGCCGTGAAGAGGCCCCGGCTGTGAGAGGCAACGCAGGGAGATGAACCGGTTCCTGAAACAAGGAGGAATTGATAGCCCACGGGATTACCGGAAGCATCATACCGTTGTCCGAAAGCGTCTCCTGCATCGTCTGCGTTCTCATACGAATGCCAGATCACAAGGAACCCGCCGTCGACAAGCGATGTCATTGAGGGCGGCCCGTGGCCGGGTTCTGGGTAGGTGTTAACCTGGAACTCACTGCCGGCTGGATTGCCTGAGGCGTCAAAGAGCTGGCCGAGGATGGCTGTCCCGGCGCCGCTTGGATCCTGAGATTGCCAGGTTATTACGAATCCAGCGTTATTGAGTGTGGTCACGGACGGGTAGACCTGGTTGCCGTCTGTATAGGAATTGACCTGGAACTCACCGCCTACCGGGATGCCGTAAGCGTCGAAGCGCTGGGCATAAATTCCCGTTCCGGAACCATCCTGGTCGTTATCGGATTCCCAGGTTACTATCAGACCCCCATCGGTAAGGCTCGACGCTGAGGCGTTCTGCTGGTTGAATTCAGTGTGGGAATTGACCTGGAATTCGTTTCCAACCGGATTGCCGGAAGCATCAAAGAGCTGGCAGTAAACACCGTATCCAGAGCTGTCCTGGTAACGGGAATGCCAGGTCACGGCAAAACCGCCGTCGTGGAGAGTGGTCACTGAGGGAGTGCCCTGGTATCCGCTCGTATAGGAATTAACCTGGAATTCATCGCCTGCCGGATTGCCGGAAGGATCGAAAATCCGGCCGTATACTCCCCAGTCTGAACCGTCCTGGCCGTAGGATTCCCAGGTCACGACGAATCCGTTGCCGCCGAGTGAGGCCGCCGAGGGACTTTGCTGTTCGGAACTGGTATTTGTGTTGATTCGAAATTCCGGTCCCACCTGGTTGCCGGAGAGATCATAACGCTGTCCGAATATTCCCCAGCCTGAGCCGTCCTGGCCAAAAGACTGCCAGGTCGCCACGAAACCACCGTCCACAAGGGAAGCAACTGAAGGCTTCAGCTGATCCGAACCGGTGTACGAGTTGATCCGGAACATATCACCGGAAGAAGCCGGGGTGGTCGAATTATAGGGATTGTCATCATCACTGTCCGGGAGACCGTCACCGTCGCTGTCCAGCCATTCTCCTGATTCCTGCGGGAAAGCATCCGCGTTGTCGCCGATACCGTCACCGTCACTGTCGCTCCACTCGCTGGAATTGGAGGGGAAGGCGTCGTTGCAGTCTGCCACGCCGTCGCCGTCGGAGTCGGTATCCAGTACCCCGCAGCCACAGCTGCCGGGAGCAGTTTTCAAGGGATCATTGGGGCAGTCGTCACTGGAGTCGGGCGTGCCGTCACCGTCGCTGTCCGTGGAAGTGCCTCCTGTACCAGAAGCCACCGTAAAGTCACTGAAGTGGGAAGTGGAGGCCAGTACCTGCTTGCTGGTCTTATCGATGACCAGATTGGAGATGCCGCTGTCTTCCCAGTTTCCAGTGGCTGGATTGTACCAGAGCAGCTTGAGAGAATCGACATCGAGGCTGGTGCCGTCTACGATGCCGTCATTGTCTGCATCGGAATAAGGGATAGCAAGGACGACTTCCTTTCCGGGGGCGAACTGATTCTGTCCCGAGGCCAGGCGCAGCCGCAGGAAACTGCCGATGCCGTCAATCGACCAGACTTTATCGGCAAACTCTTCTTCCTTCGGAATTTCGGCTACGATCTCGGTATCGGAGGTAACCGCTTCTTCAGGGATGGAAACAGTATATGCTCCTGAGGTGCTGCCATCGTAGAATTTGACCTGGTTATCCTTGTGTTTCCAGACTCTCTTCTTGCCGCGGTGTTTGACTTTCTCATCAATGAATTCCGAGTACCAGGCTGTCTGGTGATCAACGGTCATGGTGACGGTTGAAGGAGCCTGGTCGAAACTTCCGTCCAGAGCAGTGGCAACCGCCCTTATTCTGTAGTCGCCTTCAGCAAGCTCGATAACATCCCAGTGGACGAAATAGGGTTTATCCCGGTCTGGATTGAGAGAGTAAGCTGTAGCCGCTGGAATATCAAACCAGCTTGAGGATTCCTGGGGCTGGTACTGGAAGGTGACATGCTTGACCTGACTGACGTTCCCATTAACCAGTTCCGCTTCCACGGTTATCCTGCCGCCGGAGTTGCTCTCACCGCTTACCGGTGCGGTGATGACTGCTGTAGGTATCGTGGAATCCTGGTCATTGATGGTTATCGAGGCGGTCACTGAAGTGTTGGTTTCTTCATTGCCGTCTTTTTCCGCCCTGACTCCGAAAGCGTAGGTACCTGCACTCTGGATCGGGTCGCTGGTCCAGGTTGTGGCGGTGGAGTCCACTGATTTGACCGGTGTCTGATAATCCATGGTTCCGCTGCCTGAATCCCAGTAGACATTATAGCTGCTTACCCCTGCGGTGGGTGATTTTTCCCAGGTCAGAGTAACGGAATTGTCGGCATTGGCGGTCAGCATCAGTCCTGAAGGCGGAAGGGGAGCTGCAGGCTGAGGAGTGGCGCTGACCATCTCGCTGTCCGCGCTGCTTGTCCCGCTCTGATTGATGCTTCTGACGGTATAGTAGTAAGTTGTCCCGTTGGAAAGTCCCATATCCGTATAGAAAGTACCGGTTATCGGATTTTCATTGACCTTCTGGGGATCGGTAGCCGACAAGCTGCTGTAACGATAAAGGTTATAGCCGGCCAGGTTGCTGTCAGGCACCTCGTCCCAGCTCACGGTGACCTGGGAGTCTCCGGCTTCAGCCTTGACGTTCCGGGGTACGGTCGGTTCCGCCAGCTGTGGATCGAGACTGACATCTATCCTGGTCATCTGGCCGGACTGTACCATGATACTGCTCACGGTTGTGCCGGAATAGCCTGAGGCAGTTACCTGCAGGTCGTAGGAGTCCAAAGGTAGACCCGCCAGGTGATAGTAACCTTCTCCACTGGTGCTAACCTTGTCAAAGCCTTCGGCATGGACCACGGCTCCTTTGAGGGGGAGTCCGGTCTCACTGTCGCTGATGTAGCCGTTGACGCCCTGGGCTGTAGGTGTGGCTGAAGCAGTTATGACCTCTGGATTGTGATTGCCCGCCTGGTCAACAGCTACTATGGCAAAATACCAGGGGACGTCGTTGGTCAGACCCTCGACTGTGAACTGTTTGGTACCGGGGCCAAGTTTTCTCAGCGGACTCAACGCGTCGATAGTGTTGAAGTCGTCTCGGCTGACATAGACTTCAAAGACGGAGACTCCTTCGCTGGAAGAGGGGTAAGAACTCCAGTATAGATCAACGGATTCCCCCATCAGGGTGTCG
>JBEPXR010000291.1:0-3465 GCA_041641775.1 Desulfobia sp.
CCTTTTCTTTATACAGTTGTGGCAGGTAGTCCACCAGTTTTCTGCCTGCTATCTCGGTGCTCGAGTAGCCGGTTATTTTTTCAGAAGCCCGGTTGAAGGAGGTAATGACGCCTCTACCGTCAACCGTCACTATCCCGGTGCTTACATCATCGAAAATCTGTTTGTAGAGGTGGGAGAGCTGATCGAGATCCCTGCTCGTTTCGGTCAGGGCTGTCTCCATTCTGTACAGCCGTTCAGCTAAGAAAGAGCTTAAAATCGCGACCAGGAAAAAATTCACCCCGAAAAAGGCAAAGTGGTGCAGACCAGTCTCCAGATTTGGCAGACGGGATTCGAATCCGGGGACAAAATAGGAAGAAATACCGGCGAATTCGGAGTAAAGGATGGCTCCATAACATATGGTGGTGATTGAAGCCATGAGCAGGCCGCCCTTATGGTGAAGGAGGAAGGCCCCGCAGATAATGGGGAAAAAATAGAGCATTGTGAAGATGGACTGGCTGCTCTGGGTAAAAAGAATCAGAATAGAGGCGATGAGGATGTCGGCAATTATCTGCAGGCAGGAGAAGAACTTCAGATAGGTCAGTCTCTTGATGAGAAAGGTGGAAAAGATGGTAAATATATAGATGAGAGCCGCAAAAATTATCAGAAACTGGATGGGGACATGAATAAGATCCACTTCCCCCTGTTCGAGTACCACTGTCAGGCCCAGGGACAGGGTGACAAGGAGCACCCTGAAAAAGAGGACCCACAACAGTGCTTTCCTGAGCTGAATCTGGCTTTTTTTCATGGATGGAGAAGAAGAAACGGAGTTCCGATGGTGCAGAACCGGAAACGAATCAATCGATATTATACTTTTTGGTTTTATAGCGCAGGGAGCGGAAACTGATCTTCAGCAAATCCGCCGCTCTCATTTTCGAATTGTCAGTCTTTTGCAGGGCGCGTTGGATGAGTTCTTTTTCAAGCCTCACCATGACCTTTTCCAGACCGAGTTCAAAAAGCTCATCTTCTCCGGTAACGGCCGGAATATCCTCCCGGCCCGGTTCCGGGTTGGATTTCTCCGGATCAGGGGGACCGGAGACGCTGATGGACTCGGGAAGAATGAGGTTTGAGGTAGCCATGGCCACCCCCCGTTCAATAATATTTTCGAGCTCCCTGACATTGCCGGGAAAATTGTAATCCATCAGCACTTCAAGGGCATAGGAAGACAGGCTGGGCGCCTCTTTGTCAAAGGCCTTGGAATACTTATCAAGAAAAAAGTCCGCCAGGAGGGGAATATCCTCCTTGCGCTCCCGAAGCGGGGGCACCCGGATGGGAACCACGGCCAGGCGGTAGTAGAGATCCTCCCGAAACCGTTCGTGCCTGATTTCTTCCTCCAGGTCCTTGTTGGTGGCGGAAATAATGCGGACATTAACCTGTCTGGTCTGGTTGTCCCCCACCCTTTTGACTTCTCTTTCCTGAAGAAAACGCAGAAGTTTCGTCTGGATCTGGAGGGGCAGCTCGCCTATCTCATCGAAAAAGGCGGTGCCCTGATCAGCGGTGACCAGCAGACCGGTCTTATCACTGTCAGCCCCGGTAAAGGCCCCCTTTTTATACCCGAACAGCTCACTTTCAAAAAGGGTTTCCGGAATGGCATTGCAGATGATGGGGACAAAGGCATTGTTCGCCACCCCGCTCCGCTCATGGATGGCTTTTGCCACCAGCTCCTTGCCCGTTCCTGATTCTCCGTAAATGAAGACATTGGCGTGGGTTGGGCCTATCGTTCTGATTCTTTCAAAAAGCTGGCGCATGGTCCTGCTGTTGCCGATAATCCCCTGAAAACCGTTCTTGAAATCATGGTCCTCGGATACGACTCCCATTTTTCTGCTGGCGAGGGCCGACCGGATGACGGAGAGCAGTTCTTCAATCTGGAAGGGTTTGGTAATATAATCGAAGGCCCCGTATTTCATGGCACTGACGGCATCCTCCGGGGAAGCAAAGGCGGTAATCAGGATGAAGGGAATAGAGCCCTGGAATTCCTTGACCGAACTGAGCAGTTCCAGTCCTCCCATTTCCTCCATCTTTATATCGGAGACGATAAGGTCGATCTCTTCCTGACTTATTATATCCAGGGCACTTTTACCATCTTCCGCCGTCTTGACCGCATAGCCCTCCTTCTCCAGGAAAATTTTAAGAAATTCCCGCATGCTCAGCTCATCGTCAACTATCAGTATAGTGGCCATCTTTTTGATCTCGGTACGGAATTGTATTTTTGCTGCTTCCCGTCAAGCCCGAACCCCTTTCAGATCGGGATTCAAATCAGACTGCCTGACAGGAATCGACTGAGCGACACCATGGAGTAGCTGTGGTTGGATGTTTCGGACCGGGGTTCCAATTTATCCTTGCTGAGGATAAGTCAACGGGGTTATTATAATCTGTCCACAATAATGGATCTACAACTTAATGAACTGATCAGAAATCGCAACATTATATAAATAAGACAAATAAATCCGGCATACCTAAAAAACCCTTTTCTTCAGAACGCTTTCCAGGTTTATCGTCATATTGCCGCAAATTATGCATCATTTTTTATTTGAAACAGCGATAAAATTCTATCAGTTGAGCTGGAACATGACCATTCCATTGCTCCGGTTCAGCAGGCGGCTGAAAGAAGGATATGGTCAGCGAACCCTCCTGCACAAGCCTCCGCGGGCGGATCTCTGGATACAGGCGGCCTCAGTCGGCGAATCCTACCTGGCCCTGGAACTGGTCAGACACCTGAATCACCCGGAATCCCTGAAAATCCTGATCACTACCAATACCAGACAGGGCAGGGATATCCTGGAAAGAGGGTTGATGGAATCCGACTCCGTCGATAATCACAATATTGACGTAAAAACGGCATACTTCCCCTTTGACAGTCCGGCAATCATGTCCAGGGCCTTATCCGCTGTCAATCCGAAGCTGATTGTCCTCCTGGAAAGTGAACTGTGGCCCGGACTGTTGACCGCCAGCAGGAAAAAGGGCCTGAACGCCATAGTCGTCAACGGCAGGATGACCGAGAAGAGTCTGAGGAGGTATCTTATCTGGCCGTCATTCTGGAAAACTATAGGTCCGGAGAAGGTCCTGGCCGTATCCGAAGAGGATGCCCGCCGTTTTGGTGAGCTTTTCGGTCACGATCTGACTGTTGTCATGTCCAATATCAAATTCGACCGTCTCAATATCGACAGTATCCCCTCCGGTGGAGAGAACCCTTTGCAAGGCCTCTTACGATCCTCTCAGGAAGGCCGGGGGGACGGAGGTCAATTTGTCGTCCTTGGTTCAATCAGGGAGGAGGAGGAAGAACAGATCAGTAATCTGATCCCCACTCTTATCAGCGGAAACCCCGGGGTGGTGATCGGTCTCTTTCCCAGACATATGCACAGGATTGGACCGTGGCAGAAAAGACTCGACAGGATGGCCCTGTCCTGGTCACTCCGAACCGGGACGGAT
>JBEPXR010000292.1:0-3461 GCA_041641775.1 Desulfobia sp.
TTCATGCTGGCCTCCATGGCGGCAAGGGGGGTGAGGTTTTTTGCTGTAGCCTGGCTTATCCACAAGTGGGGAGGGGCGGCCAGCAGGTTCATCGATCGGTATTTCAATATTCTCTGCATTCTCTTTATTATCCTGCTGATCGGCGGGTTTGTTCTGCTCAAGTTTATATTCTGACCCTCTTTTCTATCTATCCCTCCTTTTTCATCCGGCCTCCCCTATAAGGTTGTAATAATATTATCAGAAAACTTGCTCCTCATAAGCTAATTTGTCATAATGTAAGGAAGTGATAATGCAATTGGGCACAGAACGAATTCTTCTGATTATTAGCCGTAGATAATCTGAAATTGCCAGCCTGGAGGAAAAATTATGATAAGGAACGACTTGCGGAATCCTATTGTCAAAACGGTTCTGCTTATAGCTTTTATCACCCTGATTATTCTGTTTTCCTTTAATGCCCCTCCAGGCAGCGGTGTATACGGTACATTGACTGCCATTGTTTCCGGAATATTTACCACTATCAAGGTGATCATCGGCCTGGTGGTCGCCTTTGTCGTGAGTCTTTTTCTTTTTATCGTCATATTTGCTCTATCAGTTGCCATCATCTCCAGATCAGACGCCGTCAAGGTAATTAACTCCGTGGCTCACAGGCTGATCGGCAGAGATGTCCTTCCTCAGCCCAAGACCAAGCCCGAACCCCGGGCGAAAACTGTTTCGCCTGGCACAACTGAACCTGTTAAAAAACAGAGATCTGATCAGGAAGGTATTGAGACGTACAAAGAGGAAAAACAAGAGCTTAAAACAGAGAAAAAAGAGGTTGAAGCTAGAGTAAGGCCGCAGTTGGAGCAGGAGGTTGAGTCCTTGCAGCGGACAAAAGAAAAGTTGACCGGAGAGATTGCCTCGCTGCAGTCCAGGCTGAATCAGCTCACTGATGAAATCAGAAAGTCGAAGGAAGAACAGCGTACTGCTGAGCTGAAAGAAGATACGGTGCAGCTTAAATCGGAAACAGACAGCCTGAAGGAGGGAGTCAACGAGATAAGAAAGGATATGGATTCCTTGAAAAAACAGCTGGCCGGTTTAGCCATGCCCGAAAAGCAGGAAGAAGAAAGTCCGGGGGCCGTACAGGAGGTTGAACCGGAAACTGGCCATCGTATTTTTGAATATCTGACCCGCAAGGCCGACCGCAAAAAATTTGCTGAACTCACTGAAAGAACTGTCGAACAGGGAATGTCCTACGCAGAGGCGACCAAATTCATAACCAGCAATATGCCGGATAAAGCCACTGAGGTGGTAGAAGCCCACCCGGCTCTGACCAGGGAGTATATTAAAAGCCGCAGGGATGCGGCGGCAGGGTGAGGCTCAGTCGCTCCAGCCATGCCGGCCGATCAGGCCCACAAATCTGACCTGCTCGATCACTTGGCGAGTTATCTTTCCCTGCCGTTTGCGGATTACTACGAGATCCTGACTGAACCGGTCACCCACCGGTATAACCATGTTCCCCCCATCACCCAGCTGATCCACCAAAGGTGAGGGAATTTCCGGACTTGCCGCTGTTATAATGACGGCGTCATAAGGTGCATACTCCTGCCAGCCAATGGTTCCATCATCAATTTTACAGACCACGTTGATGCATCTTAATCGGTCAAGGTTACGACGCGCCTTGATGGCCAGGGCTTTGATTCTCTCCACCGAATAGACCCGATCACAGAGACTGGATAGAATCGCCGTCTGGTACCCGCATCCCGTGCCAATCTCGAGTACTGTTTCATGCCCCTGCAATTCGAGGGACTGGCTCATGAGTGCGACAATATAGGGCTGGGAGATGGTCTGGCTTTCGCCGATCGGCAGAGGATAATCTCCGTAGGCCTGGCTTCGCAGGGCGTCCTCAACAAAGATGTGACGGGGTACCCGGGCCATAGCCTGTAATACCCTGTCATCGGCTATGCCCCGGGGAATCAGCTGTTCTCTTACCATACGGTTCCGAGAGACAGAGTAATCATTGGTTTTCTCAGCCATTGTCACGATAACCCTCTTCCTTGAATTTTTTCGGCGTCATCGTTTGATACTGGAAGCTGGCGATTTCATTCTGCGTAAAATCGACCGTGACTACATTCATGGTAACTGACCCCATGAATCTGCCGATCAGGGGTGTTTTTCGCAAGAAGCTCTTGTCCTTATGAACATATATCCACCTCTGCCCCTCGGGCCCCTTCTGTCGATAATCAGGTTCACCCAGGTAGGCCTTCACCTCTTTGGCCGACATTCCCTGATCGAGTTTTATGACATTGGCAGCAAGATGGGGGACCGGCCTACCTTGACAACCGGTCAAAGACAAGGCTGCCAGGAGGGATAAAAGGCAAATCAGGGCACTCGTGTATTGCTTCATAATTTCCTCATCATAGAGTGTTTTCAGATTGGATTTATCTTTATTTCCCGCCCGTTACTCCACACTGTCTACCATGTTAAGGTTCAGCTCTCAATCTTCAATTCTCCAGGGGCAGTTTTTTCTCTTGGAACAGAAATCACAGGCCACCCCTTCCGGGTGCATGTCAGGCCCCAGGCCGACCACTGAAGATACTGAGCTTTTAGGGATCATCAGAGAGCTTTCAGTCAGCTTTATCTCTATTTTTTCAGCGGGGAGACGGTCAAAGATGACCTTCTGCTGCTCAATCGGCCACCCTTCCTGACCGGGCTGAGCTCGCATACCCGAACCCCAGCCTTTTTCCGAGGCAAAGTCTCGTATCTCTTGCAGCATTGCCTCGGAGGCTGAACGAAGTGCGGCTATAGCTGCTCCGGCCAGAGCCATCGCCTTTACCGGATCCCGGCGAAAGAGCTCTTCGCTTCGATTGTCAATTGCAGAGCCTATGGTACAGATCCCCAGAGCTACTTCTCGGGATCCGGCAAGGGTGCGGACTGCCAGTTTTCCTTCGAAAAAACCACCATCTTCAAGTTCAACAATCTGGTGGTGATAGTCCCTGACCTTAAAAACCGAAAATAAGGCCCGGGGAGAGACAAGCTCCTGAGCTTCTTCAAGGATGGCAGCGGCATCGGCGAACAATTTGGGATCCGCTTTATCAGGCTGGACTCCCTGACCTCTGAGGATTGCCTTGACGTCAAGGGTAATGGGAATACTGTTTAAGATAAACAAGGATATTTACTTCCTCCATTTGCGGTTACCTTATCCGAACCTTGATGGAGTAGGATTTTTCGTTTATATTTTATGGAGATTTTTGGTATCTTAGATCAGTAATTATTGCGGCCTTCTCCTATGTACAGGTTATTTTAACATTTTCCAAGGAAATTAGAGATGCGTTGCCCAAAATGCGGATACATATCCTTCGATCAACAGGAAGCCTGCCCGAAATGCTCAAAAAGTCTGAAAGATTCATCCGGTGAGCTTAAAGGAACCGGGGTCAGGGTGGAAAAAACCTCCTATCTGAAGTCCGTCCTCGAAGAATCGGAAA
>JBEPXR010000293.1:0-3449 GCA_041641775.1 Desulfobia sp.
TGTCTACGGAAAAGATAAGCAAGGAGGAAAAGACGATGAGTAAATGGAACAGACTGGACAGGGTGTCAATCGCCCTATTGATTTGTGTGTGCATCCTTGCCCTGGCCGTCCCCGGTTATCTCGGGGCTGCGGAGCAGAATATGAGCGTTCAGGAGATCGTGGACCGGACTAATCAGGTCGCTTATTACCAGGGGAGGGACGGCAAGGCCGTGGTCTCCATGTCCATTTTTGATTCCCAGGGCAGGGAGCGGAGCCGGCAGTTCACCATCCTGCGGCGTGACGCCGCCCCCCAGAAAGGCAAGGCCGACAAGTTCGGCGAAGATGAGTACACCGGGGATCAGAAATTCTACATCTACTTTCACCGGCCGGCGGACGTGGAAGACATGGTTTATCTGGTCTGGAAACAGCACGAGATCGGTAAGGACGACGACCGCTGGCTCTACCTTCCCGATCTCGACCTGGTCAAGAGAATTGCCGCAAGCGACGAGCGCACCAGTTTCGTGGGCTCCCATTTTTACTACGAGGATGTTTCCGGCCGCAACCCCAATGAAGACGAGCACAAGCTGGAACAGACCACCGATACTTACTACATTTTGAAAAATACGCCCAAAGAGCCCGAGCTGGTTGAGTTCAAGTATTATAAGATGTGGATTCACAAGGACAGTTTCATCCCGGTGCAGATTTCCTACTACGATGAAAACGACAAGGAGTACCGCCGGTACAAGGTCCTCAATGTCAAGGAGATCCAGGGCTATCTCACCGTGACCGAGTCCAGAATGGATGATCTCCAGAGCGGGGGGCACACCGTTATCAGCTATGATAAGGTGAAGTATAACGAGAACCTGCCGCTGGATATTTTTGAAAACTACCAGCGTTATCTGCGTAATCCCCCCATGCAGTATATTAAATAGTGGGAAATGTGAGGCGGTATCGATTTTGATTTAGATTTGGTACCATTACCAATCCGGATTTTGCATCCGGGAACCTGAGGTTGTCTGAAATTTGTTTTTTGAGATTTGACATTTTTATGACCAGGCATCAAATAGCAACATGCGTTTTGCTTTTGCTCCTCGCAGGCCTTGTCCTGCCTAATGGAGCTGACGCTCAGCCGACCGAGCCTTCGCTTCCTCCTGGACTCGGTGGGGAAGCATCTCCTGAAGCTGCTTCCGGTACCGGGCAGCCTGGTGGCGGCCCTTCACTGCCGCCTGGCCTGGGGAAAGAGTCCTCTTCTCCAGGCCTTTCTCCGGGACTGGAAGGGGGTGATTCGGGGCCTTCGTTGCCCCTGGGTCTTGAACGGAAAGCCGGGCCGGGTGAGACAGGAACAGGGCTGGACGACCGGAAGGGGGCCGAGGAAAAAAGCCTGCTGTCCGATCTCCCTTTTCAGGTTGGGGGCTTCTGGGAGGCCAGGGGAGGGCTGAGGACGGATGACGACCCGTATCAGAAGGAGGTCTCCATCGGCGAGAGCAGGCTGCAGGTGGAAATCCAGAAATACTGGAGCTCCTCCTCTTTTGATCTGACCGTGGATTTCCTCTACGATCCGGTAGTCGGCGAGTATGATGTCGATCTGGAGGAAGGGCAGGGGCTGATCGATCTGCGGGAATTGAAGTACACCTTCACTCCCGTCAGCTTCATGGATGTCCGGATCGGACGCCAGGTCCTGACCTGGGGAACCGGCGACCTGATTTTCTTGAACGATCTCTTTCCCAAGGACTGGCGCTCCTTCTTTATCGGCAGGGACGTCGACTATCTCAAAGCGCCCTCGGACGCCGTCAAGGTCTCCATCTTCGGCAGCAGCCTGCAGCTTCCCTTCAGTCTGGATATAGTCTATACTCCGCGTTTCGATCCCGACCGGTTTATCGAGGGCAGGAGAATCTCTTACTGGAATCCGCTGCTGGGCAGGAGGGCCGGCAGGAACCATGTCCTGGAAACCGGGACTCCTGATGACTGGTTTGAGGACGATGAACTGGCCCTGCGCCTTTACCGCAATATCTCAGGCTATGAGCTGGCTTTCTATGCTTACCGGGGCTTCTGGAAAAGCCCGGCCGGCATCGCTCCAGCCTCCGGCCGCTTTCTCCATCCGGAACTTTCAGTCTACGGGACCAGCCTCGAGGGCAGCATCGGCCCGGGCATAGGCAATGTTGAATTCGCCTGGTACGAGTCGAAAGATGACGAGGATGGCGACAATCCCTTTATCGACAACAGCCAGCTCAGGTTT
Organism: Desulfobia sp.; assembly: GCA_041641775.1. Classification (GTDB taxonomy): domain Bacteria; phylum Desulfobacterota; class Desulfobulbia; order Desulfobulbales; family SURF-16; genus JAWLDV01. The sequence continues at coordinate 2,216 of JBEPXR010000293.1, forward strand.
CTGGTAGGTTATGAACAGGAGGCTGGCCGGAATTTCACGGTGGCCGGCCAGTACTATCTGGAGCACCTCCTCGATTACGACGCATACCGCCGCAGCCTGCCCGCCGGGCAGAACGAAAAAGACGAAGACCGTCATGTCCTGACTCTGCGGCTCACCAAACAGCTGCTCATGCAGAACCTGGAGCTTTCCCTGTTTGCCTTCTACTCTCCTTCGGATGAGGACGCCTACCTGAGGCCAAGGATGAGTTACGACATCAACGACCACTGGCTCATCGAGACCGGCGCCAACATCTTTTTGGGTGAGGAGGATCATACCTTTTTCAGCCAGTTCGAAAACAATACCAATATCTATCTCGGCCTGAGATACAGCTTCTGATACCATCCTCTTCGAAATCGAAATCGAAATCTAAATCGGAAGTTGAACTGATTTCGCCTTTGGTCTCCATGACTGCGGAAGCTTCATTAAAAAACCTGGATACTGGAATTTATTGGTTCATTCTGCAATCTGGCATTTGAAATTTAACCAGAGTGTCAGTCGCTTTTTTACACTTTTGTAATACATGTTTTTAATTGATTTACATTTTTGTAATCAATATTTTCACTTCCGCTCCGCCCATCACCTCCAAATCCTTCAGTGCCAGGGCTTGAGAGCAGAATCTTTCCTGATGGCACACCCCTTGCTATAGCAGTAGTCAGTCTTAGATCAGACTCCGTCTGGTCGTTTCCGGAAGCAAGCTATTGTCTTCTCTAAACCAATAAACCTGATACTGAGCACAACGCAAGGAGGTTGCAATGAACACTGGTGATACTGCCTTTATGTTGGTGGCCACAGCCCTGGTCATGCTGATGACCCCGGGGCTGGCGCTTTTCTACGGTGGACTGGTCCGTTCCAAGAACGTACTGACCACCATCATGCAGAGTTTTTTCTGCCTGGGGATAATCAGTATAATCTGGGTGGCCTATGGCTACTCCCTGGCCTTTGGTCCTGATGTGGGCGGCTTTATCGGCAACCTGGACTGGGCCGGCCTGAAAGGGGTGGGACTCACCCCAGGTCCTTACTCGGACACCATCCCCGATCTTCTCTTCGTGGCCTTTCAGATGATGTTCGCCATCATCACTCCGGCCCTTATAACCGGAGCCTATGCTGAAAGGATGAAGTTCTCCGCCTTTATCATTTTCACCATCCTCTGGTCCACCCTGGTTTACATGCCGGTCTGCCACTGGGTTTGGGGAGG
>JBEPXR010000294.1:0-3421 GCA_041641775.1 Desulfobia sp.
TGGAAAGGGAAAAGATAATCAAGGAACTGGAAGAACTTCTCAAGCAGATAGAATGGTTCGAAAAGGTTCTCCGGGATGATGATCTGGTAAAGCAGATTATCCGGGAGGAATGTCAGGATATCAAGGAAAGATATGGAGACGAGCGCAGAACCGAGATCATAGAAGCCCCTGATGAGATACTTCCCGAGGACCTGATCCGGGAAGAGGATATGGTCGTTACCGTCACCCACAGGGGCTATATCAAGCGCAATTCCCTGGAGCTTTACCGTTCCCAGCATCGTGGCGGCAAAGGTGTCCAGGGAGTCAGTGCCATAACGGATGATTTTGTCTCCAACATCTACCTGGCCTCAACCCATGATACCTTTCTTTTCTTCACAAATACCGGCAGGGTCTTCTGGCGCAAGGTTTATGAAATTCCCCAGGCCAGCCGCAAAGCCCGGGGCAAGGCTATTGTCAACCTTCTCGAATTAAGGGAAAATGAAAATGTGGCGGCTATTATGCCCATAAAATCCTTCAGTTGTGAGAGCAGTGAAGAATGCTATATTTTCATGGCCACCCGAAAGGGGGTGGTGAAAAAGACCGTTCTGTCCGAATTCGCTCGCCCGGTTCGCAAGGGCAAGCAGGCTTTGAAGCTTCGCGAAGACGATGAAATAATCAAGGCGGCTCTTACTAAAGGTGACAGCGAGATTCTACTGGTTACCCACAAGGGGATGGCGGTACGCTTCACCGAGGAAGATGTCCGGGCCATGGGTAGAATCGCCAGCGGTGTAAGGGGCATACGACTGGCCGAGGACGACCGCGTGGTTGCCGCAGTGGTCCTTGACCGGGATGAATCCATACTGGTGGTAACCGAGAGGGGGTACGGGAAGAGAAGTCCCAAAGATGAGTACCGGATGACAAAGAGGGGCGGCAAAGGGGTTTTCGCCATCAAGGCCAGCGACAGAAACGGTAATGTAGTGGGGGCCTGCCAGGTCGATGATAACGAAGAGGTCATGCTGATCACCGACCAGGGTAAAATTATCCGGTTGAAGATGGAAGAGGTGAGGATCATCGGCCGTAATACCCAGGGAGTACGCTTTATCAACCTGGAAGAGGAAGAAAAGGTGGTCGGTCTGGATATTCTGCCGGTCGGAGAAGATGAAGAAGATGAAGAAGAGGAGGAAGATGACTCCTGAGAATGTCGGAGTTGTCGGAGCCGGAAGCTGGGGTACGGCACTGGCCAGGCTTCTGGGTAACAAGAAGCACAGGGTCAAGCTCTGGGCCCACCGCCGGAAGCATGCCGAAAAAATGAACAGGGACAGGGAAAACAAGGCCTATCTGCCCGGGTATCCCATCGGCGAAAACGTCGAGGTATCCTCTGACCTTGCTGAAGTGGTACACGGCAGCAAATTCCTCATTCTGGCCGTCCCTTCCCATTTTTTCCGTTCCGTATTTCAAAAAGTCGTCTACCTCCTGGAAGAGGAAGATAACCAGCTGCCCATCCTGGTTTCCGCAGTCAAGGGCATAGAAGAAAAAAGCCTGATGACCATGAGTCAGGTGATGAGCGAGGAGCTGACCGGCGGAAGTAAAAAAGCAGAGATTGTTGTCCTTACCGGACCAAGTTTTGCCAGGGAGGTTGCGGCTGAAACTCCGACCGCCGTATCCGTAGCCTCGACAAATATGAGGGGCGCCGAGGCAGTTCAGGATCTGTTTGTCACGCCTTTCTTCCGTTTGTACCGAAGCGGCGATCTCGTGGGGCAGGAACTGGGAGCCGCTCTCAAAAACGTTATAGCCATTGCCACCGGGATAGCAGACGGCCTGGGTTATGGAACAAACACCCGGGCAGCCCTCATTACACGGGGTCTAGCTGAAATCAGCCGTCTCGGCGTCAAAATGGGGGCTGACCCGCTGACTTTTTCCGGACTGGGAGGTCTGGGAGATCTGATCTTGACCTGTACCGGCGATCTCAGCCGGAACAGGACCGTGGGACTGAAACTGGGCAGGGGAGAAAAGCTCAAAGAAATCCTTGCGGAGATGGATATGGTCGCAGAAGGGGTCAAGACCACCAGATCCGCCTATGATCTGGCCCACCGGCAGGATGTCGAAATGCCCATACTGACCCAAGTATACAAAATACTTTATGAAGACAAGCCCTGCCGGAATGCCGTCATCTCTCTGATGGCCAGGGAGCAGAAAGAAGAATAGGACAGGCTATCAACCTTCATTGTGAAATGACTGATCCCCATGGTCGAACTGGAAAGGCCTGCCACAACGACCAGGGAAGTTGGAAACGCCGGCCTGTTCGACTCGGTTCAAGAATACTGAAATCCAACAACTGAGAATTAAGAATTTTAACCTAAATACCTGACCCGGATTAATCATATATGTCCGAAATCATCCATCTCACCAGTAAAGTCAAAGCCGCCGGTTGAGCTTCCAAATTAAGTCCGGGGGACCTGGACAATATTTTATGTGGACTGGAACTGCCTGTTGATCCTAATCTTATCGCCGGTGCCGAAGGGTGCGATGATGCCGGGGTATATCGTCTCAATGATGAAACTGCTCTCATTCAGACGGTGGATTTTTTTACTCCCATTGTGGATGACCCCTTCCGCTTCGGCCAGATAACCGCGGCAAATGCCTTGAGCGATGTCTACGCCATGGGTGGCATACCCCTGCTGGTCATGAACCTGGTTTGTTTTCCGCTGGAAAAAATGGATAAATCGATCCTGAAAGACATCCTTGCCGGCGGTCTGGATAAAATCAAGGAAGCCGGAGCCCTTCTGGTGGGAGGTCACAGTATAGAAGATGACGAGCTTAAGTATGGTCTCTCGGTCACCGGCACAGTTCATCCTGAAAAGGTGAAGCTTAATTCTGGTTTTAAGCCCGGTGATCAGCTGCTCCTCACCAAGCCACTGGGAACGGGTATTCTTTCCACAGCTATTAAAGGAGGACTGGCGGGCGAGGATGTGGAGAAGATGATCACCGAATGCATGATCGCACTTAACAAGGAGGCCGGGGAAGCCATGGTGGAGGCAGGAGCCAGCGGCTGTACCGATATTACCGGTTTCGGTCTCATCGGCCACCTGCTTGAAGTGGCCAGGGCATCCAAAGTTTCCATCACGGTTAACAGCAAAAATGTCCCTCTCCTCCCCCGGACCATTGAATTTGCCTCCCTCGGTATTATTCCCGAGGGGGCCCACAAAAATAAAAAGTTTTATGAACCATGCCTCACGAGCAGTCTGGGGAAACTTGACCCTCTGTCAATGATACTTCACGATCCTCAAACCTCTGGAGGCCTCGTTATCGGAGGATCGCAGGCCTGTATCGAAAGGATCCAGAAGAAGCTTGAAAAAAGTCATCTCGACACGGCGGTCATAGGCAAGGTAGAGGAAGGTCCGGCTGCAGTCAGGATAATTTCCTGAGCTCTTCAACTTCTCTC
>JBEPXR010000295.1:0-3409 GCA_041641775.1 Desulfobia sp.
CATGAAAACCGGAAAATTGACTTTGGCCACTCCGGCCGTTATGGTCACCAGTTTATAGGGCAGAGGAGTGAGGCCAAAGACGAAGACTATCCAGGCATTCCAGTGGTCATAAACCTGGAAGAGATACTCCCCACCGAGAGCGGAACCGAAAGTCTCTATCAGGTAGGAGGGCAGGGCGATATCCTCTCTGCCCATAACCTCTATCAATTCAACATGGGCCAGATTTTCAACTATCCACTGTCCTATTGTCTCCCAGGCAAAAACGCCTATGCCATAACCGGCCGCCCCACCCAATACGGAAGCAATGGTGCAGCAGAAAGCAAAGCGCAGCCATGCCGACGGCATTCCGGCGACCAGGGGGATCAGCAGAATATCCGGTGGAACAGGGAAAAAACTGCTTTCCGCAAAGGCAATGGCGATCAGAGCAGGAAGAGCGTAGGGGGTGTATCCCCAGTGCAGAACCCATAGGTAAAGGCGGCGATGTACCTGCCAGGAGGAGTGGGAGCCATGTTTCATAGGCCGGCTTTCTCCGCCACACTTCTGACCCTGTCCATTACCTCCCGGCAGTCAAGACTGAGAATCTCCCGATCCTTCATGAGCACCTTCCCATTGATTATGGTAGTCAGAATATCCGCTCCACCTGCACAATAGACCAGGGAGCTGGTATTTAAAAAAGGGACAAGGTTGGCTCTTTTCATATCGACTATGATCAGATCGGCGAGGCTGCCCGGGACCAGGCGGTCTATACTCCCGGACAGACCCAGAACCCTGGCTCCTCCAGTGGTCGCTATCCGCAGGACTTCCAGGGCCGACATTACGGTGGGATCAAGTCTTGACACTTTCTGGAGTTTGGCAAGCATATCCATCTCCCGAAACATATCGCAATTATTGTTACTGGCCGGACTGTCCGTTCCTAAACCGACGGCAACCCCCTTCTTCAGCAGATCAGGAACAGGTGCGGTACCGCTGGCCAGTTTCATATTGCTCTCCGGACAGGTTACCACGCCCGCCTTTCTGGCGGCGAGAATCTCGATATCCTCATCATTCACGGCCACACAATGAATACATATTGTTTTGCTGTCCAGAATCCCCAAGTCGTCAAGATAACCCGCCGGTGAAAGGCCGGTTTCCTGCCTCAGAATTTCCCTTTCCCTTTCGGTCTCCGCAAGATGGATGAAAAAAGGCGCCTCATGGGTCGCGGCCAATTCCTTCGACCTCTGCAGGGTTTCAGCCCCGCAGGTATAAGGGGAGTGGGCAAAAACGGCGGGCGTAATACGTTCATGCCCCTGCCATTTTTCGAGGAAATTACCGGCTACTGTAAGATTGTCAGCGGGATCCGGCACCCCCGGCGCCGGAAAGTCAATAACGCCCTGGGCCGCCACCGCTCTCATACCGCTTTCTTCTAAAGCCCGGGCCGCTGCATCCTCATAAAAATAGCCATCGGCCACGGTAGTGGTGCCGCTGGCAATCATCTCCGCTGCGGCAAGCTTGGTACACCAGTAAACGGTCTCCTCATCAAGAAGCCGTGACTCTGCCGGAAAAATATAGTCCCGCAGCCAGACATCGAGATCGAGATCATCAGCCATTCCCCGGAACAGGCTCATGGCACAATGATTATGACAGTTTATCAGACCGGGCATGACCAGTGAGCCCCGGGCGTCCAGTCTTTCAGCGCTGCTGCTGAAAGGAACCTCCGACATGGGGCCGACAGTTTTGATGAGATTGCCGGTTATGTGGACAAATTGATTACCGACGGGATCGCGTTCCGATCCAGAAGACATAAGGAGGCAGTTGGTGATCAGGATCTCCGGATTCATATAAAATAGAGGTTAGGGGTTATGGACATAACGGAGTTCTCCCGGACAGATCATGCGGTACTCCTCCATCCGGAACATATCTTATAACAGAGCAGTCACAAAATAAAAACCTCGAATATTTTAGAATATTTTTAACTTAACCCCCTTAAATGATTGTCAGTAAATCCAGGATGGATTATAGTCATCTGGTAAATGATGGCAATGAAGAAGCTGAACTGAAAAGCAAGGAGTACGAACATTATGGACTGCCTTTTCTGCAAAATTATCCAGGGAGAGATTCCTGCCGATAAAATGTACGAAGACGATAACGTTCTGGCCTTTCGCGACATCTCCCCTCAGGCTCCAGTGCATTTCCTGGTAATTCCCAAAAAACATCTGAGCGGCCCTTCCGATGTGGATGAAACCGATGCCGAATTAATCGGTCAGCTTATGAGAACCGGGGCCATGCTTGCTGCCCGGGAGGGCATAGAAAAAGGCTACCGGCTGGTCTTCAACAACGGCGCCGAAGCAGGTCAGACGGTTTTTCATATTCACATGCATGTCTTAGGAGGGCGCAGCCTGTCCTGGCCTCCCGGTTAACCCCATGCCGGTCCCCATTATTTCTTTTATTGCCAGACCCGGCCACGGTAAAACAACAACCATTGAGAGGCTTATCCCGATTCTGCGCCGGAAGGGATATCGCATCGGCACAATTAAACATCATGTCCACGATTTTACCATGGATACGCCGGGCAAGGATACCTGCAGGCACAGGCAGGCTGGAGCCCATGCCACCGTTCTATCTTCCCCAACCGGTCTTGGCCTGATAACCGAAGTTGAAAGGGACTTACCTCCAGGGGAAATTGCCTCCCTCTATTTTCACGATGTCGATCTGATCTTTGCTGAGGGCTACAAAAGTGGACCGACTCCGAAAATAGAAGTCTTCCGACAGTCCCTGTCTCCCAGTCCTTTGCCGAATAGGGACGATACCTGGCTGGCTTTTGTCACCGACTCCCGTCTTGATGTGAACCTTCCGCTCTTCAGCCCCGATAATCCCTCCGGACTGGCAGATTTCCTGATCTACCGCTTCCTTTATTCACGTGGGGATGATGACTGAAACAACGGGAATAATTCTCGCAGGGGGGCGAAGCAGCCGTTTCGGCACGAACAAATCTCTTGCCCTTTTCAAGGGAGCACCTCTCATAAGCCATGTGGCAAAATGCCTGGAAACAATTTTTCCAGAGCGACTGCTGGTAACCAACGATCCGGGCGGTTTTGCCTTTCTGGACTGGCCTATGACGGGAGATCTCTTCCGGCATTGCGGCCCCTTGGGGGGAATCCATGCCGCCCTGGCGCAAATGCGTACTGAACGGGGTTTTATAATCGGCTGTGATATGCCGCTGCTTCAGCCAGATTTTATCACCGCCCTCTGCAGTCTGGAGGGAGAATGGGATGTGGCTCTGCCCTGGCTGTCCACAGGTCCGGAACCTCTTCATGCCGTCTACCACAGAAAAGCAAAGGATTTTCTGGAGCGCCGGCTTCTCCTGGGCAGATACAAAGTAATGGAGGCTTTGCAGGCCTTGAGCCTGCGGATCGTAGATTTCGATGAACTC
>JBEPXR010000296.1:0-3402 GCA_041641775.1 Desulfobia sp.
GAATTACCAATTATCTTTTTTAGTGGTATTACTTACAGGACGATTATATCGGAAGACGAAAGTGCCACGGCCTGTTCCTGTAATGCGGGATCTTCTTCGCACCCGAAATCCAGGATTCGCCTGGGGGAGATACAGTGAAATCATATCCGGCTTTTCCCGAAAAAGCCTGTCTGCAGCTTTTACTCAGGTCTCCTGATGATTCAAAGATATAACATAGAGCCTAATGTGTCAATTTCTTTACACCATCTCTCAATAACTGCAAAAAACTGCTGATCGACTATGGAAAACTTTCCCGATAATGGTGACAGCACCCCGCCGCTGATTGAACTCATCAAAGTTACCAAAATCTATCCTCCGGACATCGTCGCTCTCCGGGATGTCTCCTTTACCGCCGAACGTGGAGAGATGATCTTTCTCACCGGATCCAGCGGGGCAGGAAAAACCACTCTCCTCAAGCTCATCTGCCGGCAGGGCCGCCCAACCCGGGGATTGATCGAAATTGGCGGCAATGACCTGAACAAACTCAATTCCAGCGCCATGCAGCAACTGCGTCAGAAGATCGGCGTCGTCTACCAGGACTTCCGTCTCCTTCCGGAAAAGTCAGTTTTCCGCAACATTGCCATGGCCATGGAGGTCTGTTACAAGGGCACCAGAGAAATTCACGAGCGGGTCGAAAGCCTTCTTGAACAGCTTGGCATCCCGGACAAAAAAGATAAGCCGGTTAGGGCGCTTTCCAGGGGAGAACAGCAGAGAGTCGTCATTGCCCGGGCAGCCGCCAATTACCCCCCTCTCATCCTGGCGGATGAACCCACCGGCAACCTCGACCCTGACTCCACCGCCCTGGTCATTAAGTTTTTTAAAAAATTGAACGCCGGGGGCTCCACGACACTCATCGCCTCCCACGACGAAAATGTCTATAAGAACACGAACAACCGAATTCTTACCATCCAGGATGGAAGATTATATGAATCTTAATTAACCCTGAGCCATGAAATATCTTTTCTTCATCTTCAGCCAGACCTCCCGCAACATCCTTTCCTCATGGAGCATGCAGCTGATGACCATGCTCACCGTCACCCTGTCGGTTCTTATTTTTTCGTTCTTCTATCTGTTATACGGCAATATGCTCCAGTCAGGGGATCAGCTGATCAATGATATAAAACTGATAGTCTACCTCAAAGACAATCCGTCTCCCGTCATGAAAGAAGAGCTGGAAGCCAAAATCCAGGAATTTAATCCGGTGGATACAATAGAGTTTGTCTCCCCCCGGCAGGCCCTCGGGAAGCTGGAGACCCAGCTGGGTCCTGAAAAGGACATCCTGGCCGATCTTGACCCGGACTTTCTCCCCTATTCCATAGAAATCAGTCCCCATAAGGATCTCGAGCATCTCAGCCAGATCAGGAAGTTCGCGGAATACCTGGAGAACCTCCCGGCAGCCCGGAAGGTCCAGTACGGGAAGGGATGGGTGGAGCGCTTCGACCAGTTCGCCAACCTCCTCCGTCTTATCGTGTTTCTGAGCGGCGCCCTTCTCATTCTGACCACTATGTTCATGGTATCCTACACCATACGGCTTACCCTGGTGGCCCGGCAGGATGAACTGAAAATCCTGCGCTACCTGGGAGCGACCAACAGTTATATAAAGGTCCCCATCCTGATCGAAGGCTTCCTCCTTGGCCTGACCGGAGCCATCACCGGCCTGATTGCCCTGTATATTCTTTTCAGCTGGATGCAGAGCAATTTCAAGGGAGAAGGGCTTCTGAACTTCTTTCAACTGAACTTTCTCTCCTGGCCCCATATCGCGGTCATCCTCCTGGCCTCGGTATTTCTCTGCTCCTCAGGCAGCCTGATCTCCATAAGAAAACTCTTGAAGATCTGATGAGACTCCCATTCACTCGTATTCATATCCAGATCGGCCATGCCCTGGGCCTGCCCCTCTGCTCCTGGATTACCCTTGGCCTCATTGCTCTGGCCGCTCAACCGGCTTCGGCCGCCAACGGAGAAGATATCAGCCGTCAACAAGAGAAAATAGAACGGGTGGAGGGTTACATAGAGGATCACCGGCAGAAGCTGAACCGAAGCAATGAAATGGAAAAAGACCTGATCAGGGACCTGAAGAAAATAGATACCCTGATTTTAGAGGAAAGCAGAAAGTATGTCCTTCTCCAGAGACAGATCAGTGAACAGAGGGAATTGATTGAAGAACAGCAGCACCGACTAGACAAACTGCTCGAAGAAAAGAAAAGGTTGAAGTTCCAGGTTCAAAAAAGACTCACCGCCTATTACCAGATGGGGGACGTGGGTTTCATCAACGCTGTCTTTTCGGCTTCGTCGCTGCCGGAACTTCTGCATTTCCGGGAGATGTACAAATATATGATGAAACATGACAGGCAATTGTTCGACTCCTTCAAGAAGAAGATCAAAGACATCACCCGGATCAGCATAACTCTTGAGGAGGAGCGTCGGCAGTTGGAAGAGTCTGTTTCCAGGGCTGTCGAACAGCAGAACATCCTTGCCGATAAAAGAAGGGCCCGGGAAAAAATCCTGAAAAAAGTAAAAACGAAAAAAGTTCTCTATCGTAGTGCTCTCGCCGAAATAGAAGCGGCTTCCCGGGAACTTCAGATGACCCTCAGGGATCTGGAAGGCAGGAGGAACGGAAGGATAACGACCGGGCAGGAAGGAGAGGGGGCGATTGTTGATGACAAGAAAAGAAAACCGCCGACCAAAAAAGGGCTTGCCGCTCAGCAGGGCCAGCTTACCCCGCCGGTTAACGGCGAAGTTATAAAAAAATTCCATAACGAACCGGAAACCGGAGAAAAGGCTCTCTTTTCCGAAGGCATAAATATCAGGACAGAACCGGGTGACAAGATCAAGGCAGTTTACCAGGGCGAGGTAATTTATGCCGGAATGCTGCCTGGCTATGGCAGGATCATTATCATTGATCATGGCCATCACTACGTTACCGTAGTAAGCGGAGTTGCTGACTTCATCAAGGAAGTGGGCGAGAAAGTGGAACAGGGGGAGGTAATTGCTACTGCCAGCCATCACAGCGGACTGCTCCAGGAAGGGATACACTTTGAAATCCGGCATAACACCGAACCGCTCGACCCCCTCGACTGGCTCGACCGATCTCTCCTGGCGAATGACTGAATAAGGGTATCGCCTGTTGCTGGCCTTTCTGTCACCCAGAGGTATTCAGTTGCAATGTCACTTTTTTTTGTTTACCTTTCACCAGATGATGTTTAGAATTAGTTGTTGCCGTAACCCATTTCCATGGCGCGGCAGTATCAGCATACCGTTATACCCGTTTCAGGTAATAAACTAAGGACTGTACATGAAAGCCAAGAACACACTGCTCAAACGACTTGTCATTATACCGGTAATCTGCCTGCCCTTTTTCACTTT
>JBEPXR010000297.1:0-3401 GCA_041641775.1 Desulfobia sp.
TGCTTCCTCCTGGAAATGGCTGCTTGGCCCTATCGGTACAGGAATCATGTACACCTCCCCTTCCCTCCGCGATAAGCTGGGACATGTCATGAGCGGAGCCGAACTCATGCAGCAGGGACCTGATTTTCTTGACCACACCTGGCGTCCCTGGTCCAATGCCAAGCGCTTTGAATACAGCACCTCTCCGCTTTACCTGGCAGGGGCCCTGGAAACCTGCTTGAGGGACATTTTCCTCAAATACGGCATTGAGGAAATCCGCAGGGAAATATTTCGTCTTCAGGATGTCTTTCTGGAGAATCTTGACCGGACTAAGTACCCCCCTCTTCTTTTTTCAGGAAAAAACAGGTCAGGCATCATATCATTGATCTCCAGAAAAGATCCTGAGCAGTTGCAGGAGCAGCTTCTGGAAAAGAAGATAATCTGTTCCGCCCGAAGCGGCTTTCTGCGCATAGCTCCTCATTTCTGCACGACGGACGAAGAAGTGAAACAAGCCGCTGACAACTTAAATAAACTTTGAACCAGGGAAAGAATTATGAGGTTGCTTATAGGTGTGCTGCTTGTCCTTATTCTGGTAGTTCTCCTTGATTACAGCGATTTCTTTCTGACAAGGTTCATCAGGAAAAGAGTGGGTGAAATAAACGAGAATGCCCTGAAATCATTTGGTTATAAACCAATAAACAGATTAAGTTTATCAATGGCCTCTCTGCTCTTCTGGCTTCCCCCCATATATTTTATAAGCAACTCGCTGCTCCTCGAATATAAAATTCTCGTCACGATCTTATACTGGATCGTTGCCTCAACTTGTCATGCTTTGTACATAAGAAGAAATTCTTCGCCGACAACAGCGAAGCAGTCGCTGCCATTCATCATCTCTTTCGCGATTGGCAGCGGCTTGTTTCTGGGTCCGGTCCTTGGAGCCGTCAATGCCCTGCTTGGAATCCAGTAGGAAGCCGGTCATACCCCAATCTGCCGGGAAACTTATTTAAGACAATATCAGGTTTATTTTCCTTCTGGCTCGACTTATATTATATTTATGAAGTCAGAGAATCACTGAGTTATCCTGGAGTGGAATTTTCCTGTTCAGACAAGACAACTGAGCAGCTCACAGCCTGATCACCTGAATATTAGAAGTCCGTTGTGCCAGTGAATACAGCCATTATTACCATCCATTCACCATGATTACCAACCAGTTGATAAAATTCATTCCTGAGGATAACGACTGCCGTGATGCTGCCGAACTCCCTCAGGATCCGGAAGGCCCTGACAGCCAACCATTTGTTGTGGGGACCATGAAAACCGCGGCAAACCAACAGGTTCCGCGTATTCAAGGTGAACTCAAGCCGGAGGATCATCTGGGAGCGTTCAAGGTGAGATGGGGTATTGGCAGGATGAATTATGATGTGACTCCAGGACTTTACGCCTTGGGCTGCCCCGGGCCTCACTCCCCAGTCCTGGTAACGGCCAACTACAAAGTCAGTTTTGATCGTCTGCGCTCGGCCTATGCCGGCAGAAATGCCTGGATATTGGTCCTTGACACCGATGGGATCAATGTCTGGTGTGCCGCAGGGAAAAATAGTTTCAGCACCAATGAACTGACCTATCGGCTCCATGACAGCGCTTTGAGTGACGTGGTCGATCATCGCCGTCTCATCCTGCCCCAGTTGTCCGGACCGGGTATCTCCGCCTGGGAAGTGGAGAAAACCACCGGATTCAAAGTGGTATACGGCCCGGTCAGAGCTGAGGATCTTCCTCGCTTTATGGACAGAGGAATGGAGGCAACAAACGCAATGCGGATAAAACAGTTTCCGCTTTCCGAACGCCTGGCCTTGACCCCCATGGAATGTCTTCCAACCCTTAAATGGTTTATTGGTATCCTGCCGTTTTTTCTACTCCTGGCCGGACTGATCTATCCTGGCCGATTTTCCGACAATATTGCCAGTCACGGAGTCACAGCGGCACTGCTGCTCACTGCAGGAATGGTGACCGGAACGGTACTGACACCAATATTTTTACCGTGGCTGCCCGGCCGCTCTTTTGCAGTTAAGGGCGGATCAGCCGGAATAATAACCGGAACTTTTATTCTGCTGCTCTCTGCAACGCAGACCAGTTTATCTTACTCTCTGACAGAGGGAATCGGTCTTCTGATCATAGCCTGCGGTTTCTCCTCCTATCTGGGCCTGAATTTTACCGGTTCCTCCCCCTACACCTCCTTTTCCGGAGTCAAAAAGGAAATGAAACTGGCCATTCCCGTGCAGATCAGTGCGGTACTGATTGGCTTTATACTCTGGATTTCTACCGGTTTTGGCCTCATTGCCAGCTGATTTGAAAGGGGATATCTCAATCATGACACCCACCCATAAATCTCGAGCTTTTTATCATTGCCATTATGACAATATCCCTAAGATACCTTGCCAACGTGAGTTCGCTCAAACTTGATGCTGAAAAGTGCAGCGGCTGCGGCCTGTGCCTCGCCGTCTGCCCCCGTGAGGTCTTTGTTTTTAAAGAAGGTAAAGCTGCTGACAACGATCCCGACGCCTGTATGGAATGCGGGGCCTGTTCACGCAATTGTCCTACTGGAGCGGTGACAGTGACTCCAGGGACCGGATGTGCCGCCGCTCTCATAAACAGTGCACTGGGCCGCCGGGGGAAGGCCTGCTGCTGCTCTTTGGAGCGGAATAGGCAGACGGACAGCGAAAACTGCTGCTGAAGCGGGAATGCAGGTGTCCAAAGCGAATCTGAGACCGGTGATTCCTGTTGCGCATCCTCTTGGGACAGGAATCAAACAACTTTACTGAAGGCCAAATTCATGTCATAATAAGAGTAGAAGCAGTAATGGAGTAAAGAGAGGTTAAGCCAATGGAAAAAAGAACGTATCTTGACAGAAGATGCGGTGAAGACCGTCGAGAAGTGTACGATCTTGATTACTTTGCCGATGGAGGTACTGAGCGGCGTCATCCCGTTCGGCGACGCAAGGCTGAATCCGAACGCCGCATTGGCTGGGTGAGAGTGGAGGGCTGGTGGTCAAGTGTCCATGCAAAAGCCCTTTCCGAATAATTGCTTCTATAACATGATGGGAAATTATCAGCCTATACGCTTCATGGCATTGTAGCTCCGTCAACCACTCAGTGCCGGACATCATAGCCTGTTTCACCGTCCTGCCCATGAGTTTTCCTGCCTACTCCTCCCGGACAGCACAGCCGTTGCAGATATCAGTATGAACAGAAAACGGAAAAAATTTCTTTCCGATCCATATCTTGTCACAGCTCTTACCATGGTACCATCCCTTGTGGTGATAGCTATTCTTAATTTTGCCGACCCTTTTTCCGCCACAGAAGCCCTCACAGATAAAGAGCTTTACATCGTACGGGACGATTCTGCCGAAAGGGAGATCGCCCTTGATC
>JBEPXR010000298.1:0-3394 GCA_041641775.1 Desulfobia sp.
CGGCGGTCGAGGCCATTTCTTCGGAGGCTGAAGAGTTTTGCTGAATCACCTGGTCCAACTGCTGGACTGCCTGGTTTACCTGTTCAGCCCCGGCATCCTGTTCCCTGCTGGCTGCAGCTATTTCCTGAACAAGTTCAGCCGTCTTTTTAATATCAGGCACTATCTTCTCCAGCATCCGTCCTGCTTCTTCGGCGATTTCAACGCTTGATCCGGAAACTTCACTGATCTCGCTGGCCGCAGCCTGGCTCCGTTCAGCCAGCTTCCGGACTTCCGCGGCCACCACGGCAAAGCCTTTGCCGGCCTCACCAGCCCTGGCTGCCTCGATGGCCGCATTCAGGGCAAGAAGATTGGTCTGCCTGGCGATCTCTTCAACAATGGAAATCTTTTCGGCAATCTCTTTCATGGCACTGACTGTCCTGGCCACCTGTTCTCCCCCCTGCTCGGCATCCCGGGCGCTCGAGGCCGCTATCTTTTCGGTCTGGGCCGCGTTGTCAGTGTTCTGGCGGATATTGGCCGCCATCTCCTCCATGGAGCTCGACACCTCTTCAACCGAAGAGGCCTGCTCGGATGCTCCCTGGGACAGTTCTTCCGAAGAAGCGCTCAGCTGATGGCTCCCTGAAGTGACACTGTTTACTGTGCCTCGGACATCATCGACCACAACCCGGAATTTCCGCATAATGAGAAAACTGGCCACGGCACCAAAGACAAGACCCACCAGTGACAAGCCCAGGGTGAGATTCCTGGTGATCAGGTAATTCCTGTCATTGACCACCTTATCCTCTTCCATGTGGTGTTCATTTTCCTCGACGATGTCGGCAATCAAGGCTACCGAGGCATCATTTAACTCCCTGACTCTTCCTGAAGCCAGGTCAACGGCCCGATTGCTGGTGTTCTCCAGGGCAAGGTCCCGCACTTCCTTGCTGAGTCCAATATAGGTGGTGTAATGATCACGAAATTCGGCCAGAGCTTCACGTTCTTTCTCGTCGGCAATAGCCTCCAGGGCATAGAAATGGGAGTCGATATTCCCCTTGACCTTGTCAATTCCAGCGGCAAATGCCGCCATATCTTCCCTGTTGTCAGCCAGGATGATATGCTTTTCACGATCCTGTATCTCACTAAGGCCTTCATTTATGCTTCCGGCCAGTTTTATCTTTTCCACACTCCCTGCTGATATGCCATCACCCGCTCCCTCAGCCTCGCTGACGATCCCAGTCACAATTCCTTGCATTAGTGCTGTGGCCTTGTCATAAGCCTCGCGAGCGTCCGCCGTCGACAGTTCAATGGCTCGGGCATTGGAATTCTCCCTGGCCAATTCATGAACCTTGCTGCTCAAAGCCAGGGCTTCCTGCCACTTGCTTTCAAAGAGCTCGAGCCTTTCCATTTCTTCGGCATCAACCAGGGTGCGCAGCTCCTTCATCCTCTTCTGCATTCTCAGCTTAGTCTGAGCAATCAACCTGGCTATCTGCTCCATTTCCTCGTAGTTCCTGGCCAGGATCAGGTTCTTCTCCTCCCGGCTGATCTCCAGTACATCCTGGCTTACATGAGAAGCTAATTCCGCTTTTTTAGCATGGATGTCAACGAGTTCATTGAAGCTCTCCTTCATATTGGCCAGGTTGTACACCGCAAACAACGATACAACCAGCAGCAGAGAAAGAAGCAGGGTAAATCCTCCCAGCACCTGGGACTTCACGGTCATCTTCATACTGAACCTCTTCGATACACCAGAATTTAAAAATTATCAGGCAGCCAGGGCTTCCTCTGCTTCCCTGAGACCCGCCAGTTCCTCACCGGAAAAAATCCGGTTGATATCAAGAATAATGACGAAATCTTCATCGAGCTTACCCATTCCTTTGATGAAATCGGTGCGCAGGTTCGTGCCGATCCTGGGAGCAGGCTCGATCTGCTCCGGATCAAGATCCATAACCTCTTCAACGGAGTCCGCCAGAGCGCCGACCTGCGCAACTTCACCCTCGACCTCAAGCTCCATTATGATAATGCAGCTGTTCACCGTGACTTGCGCCTCAGCCATTCCGAACTTGATCCGCATGTCAACGACCGGCACCACACCGCCGCGCACATTGATCACACCTGCCATAAAGTCCGGGGTCTGGGGCACCTTGGTTATCCTGGTGTAATCGAGGACCTCACGCACCTGATCGATACCCAGGGCAAAATTCTCCTCCTCCAGCTTGAACGTCAGGTAGGTCCGATTCTCAACTTTACCTTTAGCGGTCATTCTCATCCTCCTTCGTCTCGACGCAAATTGAATTATAAAGAAAAAGCTGATTAGTTATATTTCTCAAAACCATCATCGAGATCGCCGTTACCTCTATTCATATCAAGTTGAACTCCTGCATTCTGCTCCTCCGCTTTCTCCTTCCTCCTCGGAGCCGGCTGCGATGCAGATCTTCCGCCTTCCGGCTGGGGCAGATAACTCTGCTGTTCTTTTGCAGAGACGACATTCGAATGTTGGCCCCCGTGTTCTCCATCGACCTTGAAAAAGGCTATGGTCATCTGGAGCTGCTCGGCCTGGCTGGAAAGCTCTTCGGAAGTTGAAGACATCTCTTCGGAAGCAGAGGCATTCTGCTGGATCACCTGGTCGAGCTGCTGGACCGCCTGGTTGATCTGCTCTGCTCCGGCATCCTGCTCCTTACTGGCGGAAGCTATCTCCTGGACAAGATCGGCAGTCTTTTTGATATCGGGAACCATCTCCTCCAGCATTCGACCGGCCTGTTCGGCAATCTCCACACTGGAAATCGACACTTCGCTTATTTCATTTGCCGCCGCCTGGCTGCGTTCAGCCAGCTTGCGGACCTCCGCGGCTACCACGGCGAACCCCTTGCCGGCCTCACCGGCCCGGGCCGCTTCAATTGCGGCATTCAGGGCCAGGAGATTGGTCTGCCGGGCGATTTCCTCGACAATGGAGATCTTTTCGGCGATCTCCTTCATGGCCGTTACCGTCTTGGCCACTTCCTTCCCGCCCTGTTCCGCATCCTGAGCGCTTTTGGCGGCCATCTTCTCGGTCTGGGCCGCATTGTCGGTGTTCTGCCGGATGTTGGCTGCCATCTCCTCCATGGAGCTGGAAACCTCCTCGATGGATGATGCCTGTTCAGTAGCTCCCTGGGACAACTCTTCAGATGTCGCACTCAACTCGTGACTACCTGCGGATACACTGTTGGAGCCGTTTTTCACCTCGGCAACAATATTGCGCAATTTTTCGGCCATGCCTCTGAGCGATTCCGCAAGCCTGCCGACCTCATCCTTCTGATCGATATCGATTTTCGCGATCAGATCCCCCTGGGCAATGGCCGTCGCAAACTGGACTCCCTTGGCCAATGGCTTGCTCAACATATTGGCCACAATCAGGGCAGCCAAAGCTACTACAGCTGTAATG
>JBEPXR010000299.1:0-3369 GCA_041641775.1 Desulfobia sp.
AGGTTTCAGATGGGTGGCGGCATACTCCGCCGCCAAGCTTTTACTGGAGCCGACTACTACCGGTATGCCCTGCAGACGATTAGCCAGCAGGTACGCTTCATCACCGACTTCTGCAACGTCTCTGAGCAGACCCTCATCATTCGAAACGACAGTAACTTTATTTGTTGTGGTTCCACGATAGCCCCGGCAGACAACAACCGGATTCTCATTTCTCAGCAATTCAGCCAGATAGACCGTCATAGGTGTTTTTCCGGTACCGCCCATGGTCAGATTACCCACACTTATCACCGGGATATCCAGATCAGTCGTTTTGAACAGCCCCTTACGGTAGAGAATCGCTCTCAGCGCCATAACCCCTCCATATAAGGGAGCGAAAGGCCTGCCAAAACTGTATAAGCATTGTATTTTACCAGGCTGCATAGAATTTTCAGATTGAATTTACGGCATGACCGGGTTGATGCTCATTGATTTGCATCTGCAGTTCTCCGCTGACAGGAAGTAAATAATCATTGCCTGGAGCCGTCCCAGCAGAGCCCTACTGCCCTCTCTCACTCAAGAAGTCTGCAAGAGGCGTTCAATGATCCGATAATAGTTATCGACAGCGCCTCTTCTCTCTCTCACAAACTCCTCCGCCTTTTTCCCCAGATCTTGTCTCAGAGAAGGGTTGTCAAGCAATTCACCACCACATCTTATCAAATCCTCCGGAGAATTTGCCTGAACAGCAGCTCCCTCGTCAAGCATTTCCGTGGCTATATCATGAAAGTCTTCCATGTATGGACCGAACAGTACCGGCTTGCCAAGTGCAGCCGGCTCAAGGGGGTTATGTCCTCCTGTCGGGACCAGGCTGCCTCCTACGAAGGCAAGGTCCGCAATTCCATAAACTTCCGCGAGTTCTCCCAGAGTATCAAGGATTACCACTTTCACATCGGATAACGGGGATTCGGACCGAAATCTGCAGTTGAAACCATATTCCCGGGCCATCGCCCGAATTTCATGACCTCGCTCTATCTTTCTAGGTGCTATGATAAGCCGCAATTCAGGGTACCTTAAAACCATTTTCTGCATAAAACGCAGAATCGCCTCCTCTTCGCCGGGATGAGTGCTTCCAGACACCATAAGCAGGGCATCATCAGGGATCAGGAAATCCGCACGGCTAAGCCCTTTCCCCGGCTTCCGACCTGTAAAATCGAGTCCATCATACTTGAGATTGCCAGGCAGCATTATCCTCTCAACAGGGACCCCGATACTTATCATGTTGTCCCTGTCTACTTTCCTCTGGACAGCCAGATAATCGAAGACTTTCAACATGGGAAGGTAAAGAGGTCGGACATACCTGTACAGCCGGTGCGAACGAAGGGAAACCCTGCCGTTAACAAGCAAAGCCGGAATTCCGCTTTTTTTCAGACTGTATAGAAAATTGGGCCAGAAATCGGTTTCGATCAGAATGAACAGATCAGGGGAAATACCTCTGATATATCGCCTGGTCAGCCAGACAAGGTCCAGTGGATAAGTAAAAACAGAATCGACTTCATCAGCCAAAGCATTGCGGGCATATTCTTCGCCGGAGGAAGTCGTACAGCTGAAAAGAATAACAGCACCAGGTTGCTTTTTCCGAATCTTTTTTATAAGGGGCTTAACGGACGCCACCTCTCCCACAGAAAGGGCATGCACCCAGATGCGTGGGGATCCAGGTGGGACATTGCCAAGAAAGGACTGGAACCCTACCCCGAACCGCCGCAGAATACGGCTCCGATATTTCGCGTGCAAAAGGATGACCAGAAGGCACGGGGGACTCAAAATGATAAGGATAAATAACTGGAATATGTTATAGATGACGATCATGAACATTATTCTCCTTGAACCGGATGAGATTCGGGGCGATTCGGCTGAAATCAGAGGACGTCGCCTGAAACATATCCGGGGGATCCTGAAGAGCACCTGCGGTGACCGACTTAAAATCGGAGTAGTCAACGGGCCTCTTGGAATAGGGATCGTCCGTTCAATAAATGGAAACAGCGCCCAGCTTGACATAGCACTAGAGGAATCACCGCCGTCCCGCCCCGCCACGGACTTGGTCCTGGCCCTTCCGCGCCCGATTATGCTTAAAAGAATTCTCTCTCAATCTGCCAGCATGGGGATAAACCGGCTGCATCTCATCAATGCCGCCAGGGTGGAAAAAAGTTTCTTCAAGGCCTCAATCCTTGAAGAGCACCAGTACAGAGACTATCTCTACCATGGACTGGAGCAGGGGGTCGACACCCATGTTCCTGAAATCCATATTCACCAGCGTTTCAAACCTTTTGTTGAAGATGTCCTCCCTGCATTAAAGCGACAGGTTACGCATTCCCTGCTTGCCCACCCGGCAGCCACCAAAAAATTACCGGCACTGACCTCCATTCCTTTAAAGGGAGGCATTCTGGTTGCCATAGGACCGGAGGGAGGCTGGCTTGATTACGAAGTGGAAAAATTTCGGGAACAAGGTGTCCAAACATTTACCATGGGCTGGCGAATTCTGAAGGTCGACACGACGGTCACTACCATTCTGGCTCAGCTCGATCTGCTCCGCAATCTGCAGAGATAAACAAAATACCCGAAACCATTCCAATAACGAGAAAGGAAGATATCCACGCAATTACTTACAGTTCCCCGGCAGCCTCCTCTCTACCTTCTGCCGAATACCTTACCCCGGATATTATCCATAAGCAGAGAGAAATCCCTGACCCGCAATAAATAAAGCAGCCCACCGTACAGGATAATCGAAGAACCAATACCGATGAAAAGCTTTAAAATCTCCCTGAAAAGGCCGCCATCAAACCATTCACCGCCCAAGAAGTCAAGAAAATACAGCCATAACCCCATAAGCAGAGAAGCAGATAATATCTTGACGATTTCGCTGGCTATATAACCCATTTGAAATCCTTCAAGTTTGACATAAAGAACGACGGACAGAAACAGAAAATTACAGATCATGGCCGCTGAGGTGGAAATAGCAATAGCCTTGTAGCTTAAGACATCGATCAAAAGAGAAACGAAAACCAGGTTGGCACCTACGGCAAAAAAACTGGCGACCACAGGAAATCGGGTGTCCTTCAAGGCGAAAAAAACCGGCACCATTATCTTGACTGAGGCATAGGCAAAGAGCCCAACGGCATACCACTGGAGGGCCGCCGCGGTTCTGGCTGTATCTGTTGAACTGAAAGCTCCATGTTCAAAAATTACCCGGATAATGGGATCAGCCAGGAACCAGAGTCCTACGCTCGCAGGCAGAGAGAGGCAGAAAGCCATAACCAGTGAAGATGACAGTGTATTTTTGAGACCTTGAAAATCCTTCACCGAGGCGTATCGTGAAATGATGGGCAGTGAGGCAAT
>JBEPXR010000300.1:0-3359 GCA_041641775.1 Desulfobia sp.
CTTCAGGAGCAAATTCCCTGTCATCAAAAACCGTCCGTAATTCCCGCCTCTTCTCCCTGTTTATCCGCCGATCCACAAAACCTCTGGGAATATAGCCTTCAGGTGGATTTACCAGAAAGAAGGCCAGGAAAAGCACCACTGCCATAAAGGCAATGCCGAAAAAAAGCATCGAGGTCCGGAGGCCGTAAGATTCAAGGAGATATTGAGCCAGGGGAGCGATATATACCGAGGCCAGGCCGAAACCAGAAACAACTATGCCTGCGATCATTCCAGTCCTGTTGGGTGGGAACCATTTCATCGACGCCGGAGTGGCTGAAGAGTAGCCAAAGGCGATGCCGGTTCCAACCAGAAGGCCGAAGCCGAACACCCAGCTCCAATAAGCAGTAGTCTGGCTTATCCAGATAAATCCGATCCCCACCAGGATGCCGCCAATCATGGCGGTTATCCTGGGGCCGAACCTGTCCTGACACTTCCCGGCCAGGATCATGGTGAAGGCAAAAACAAGACAGCAGACCGCGTATGGATCGTTCAGGGAGGCCGGGTCCCACTTAAAGCCCCCGCCTTGTTCTATAGATTCCTTTATGGCCCCTTTGAATATGCTCCAGGTATAGAGTACTCCCAGAGCCAGGTTGATTCCGGTCCCGGCCATGGTGACAACAGGTCCTTTATGCTGCATATCCCTGATCATTGTCTTCTCCTTAAAAAGGGAACGGATTTATTTTTACCCGAATACTCCAGCTCCGATGTCCTGGTGGGGAAAATCATTCCCGAGCGAGAGAAAAAAGGAAGAAAAATGGTGAAAGGGCAGAAGGTGAGTTTGCCGTTTACCTTACCGCGAGCATACACTCAATCTCAGAACTTCGAGGACGTCAACACCACGTCCGCGTGACGCCAGGCCTCCCGGAAGCGTCGCTGGACCTCATCAGCCTCCCCGGTCCTCCCCTGCCGACGCAAGGCCTCCATAAGACCGTAAAGCGACCAGCCGTTTTCGGGGAAAAGGAGCAAATCCTGCCGATAGACTGCTTCAGCCTCGGACATTTTGTCCGCCTGCAGAAGGACGGCGCCCAGCGCCTGGCGGGTGGGGAAATGCCAGGCCGGCGGTTCATCATAGTTCAGCTCGTCCTCCCGCTTCACTGCATCCTGCAATATATCAGCTGCCGTTTCATAATGCCCTGCCGCCGCGGCGATTTCTCCGTTTAAAGTCAGGGATGCGATCTCCAATATGTGCCGGCTCTTGTTGACGTCCCAGACGGTCACCCATTTCAGATCAGGGTCCTTTCTCAATGTATCGAGCCTCTGCTTCTCCCGAATCGCGTCGACCAACCTGCCTTTTCTCATGAAGGCCATTCCCCGGGCATAGTGCCAGACGGCCCGCGGATACACGAGGTCTTCGGCCGGTCCCGCGTAGGCCAGGATGTCATCCCACCTGCCGAAACGGACCAGGTCATAGAGGGGGGTAACATAATAATGCTGCAGAGTGGTCAGGGAACGCTTTCTCATGGCCTCCCCGTCGATCAGGCCGGCCATTTGCCGGGCCAGGTCGCCGGCCAGTTCCCTGCGGCCTTCAAGGCTTGCAGTGAACCAGGCGAAATGATAGTTATGGGGAACATATCCCAGTCGGTAGGAACCCTGCGTATCCACCTGTTCGAGATAACGCCTGTCAGCTTCTATGGCCCTCTGGTTAGCCAGGGTGGCATCATGGTAGCGTCCCAGGCGGATATAAATATGGGAGGGCATATGGACCAGGTGGCCGGCTCCCGGAACCAGATCTTCCAGTCGTTTGGCTTCTTCCAGCCCCTGGAGGGGATAGGCGGCTTCGACCGTGTGGATCATCAGATGGTTGGCCATGGGATGCTCGGGTGCCCGGTGCAGAACGTCTTTCAGAGTGGCGAGTATGATGCTGGTGACCTTTTTGGGCTTGCCGCCTTTGAGCCAGTAGTCCCAGGGAGTGGTAACCATCAGGGACTCGGCATAGATCACCTGGGCATCGAGATCGTCAGGATATTTCCCTGCTACTTCCCCCATGGCCCTGGCAAAGGCCAGATCCCGTGAAGAGCGGTCTTCAAGGGGTTCGGGACCATACCGCTTCCCGAGAGCCTCGATATAGGCTCTTTCCCGGTCCGTAATCCCTGAGACTGCTTCTCCGGCCTTCTGCAGCAGCCTCCAGGCCTTGGGTACGTCCTCCGTATCCATCTTGCCGTTTACATTGGGCCCCAATACCCAGGCCGCCCCCCACCAGGCCATGGCGCATCCCGGATCGAGTTCGGCGGCCTGCATAAAGGAGCGGTGCGCCTCGGGAAAGTTAAAGCCATAGGCCAGAATCAGGCCTTGATCGAAATAACGCTGGGCCAGCCTGGAGCTGGTGGTGACCTCCTGATGATGCCCCCCCATGCCTTCAAACAGGGGTGCCTTTCTCCCCTTCTCCTGAGCCTGAACTCCCGGCATCGGCGCGAACAGAAAAACCGCAATAAGAAACACCGCCGCAACTCGTCCTTTCATTTGCTCCCTCCTCGTCTTGCACTATTTTTGTAGTCATGCGATGGTCACCCTGGCTGGACCGCATTTGCTAAGTGCTCTCAGGCTACTTGTTCGTTTGCACCGGACGCAGAACAAGATCAAACTCTTTTCCGGAAGTCCCTTCTTCGGGATAATGCTGGGTTACCAGTGTTTCATAGCCATCCGCCGAAACCCGTATATGAATATGTGGAGGACGGGTGCCGTATTCGGGGGGAAAGTTGCTCTCAAAATGATAGCTCCCGGAATCATCGGCAAAAACGGTGGCCCGATGCTCATCGTCGTAGATCCCGTCCGGCCCGGTCAGCCAGAACTCGATCCGGGCTTCCTGGATGGGAGAGCAGTCCCCTGCTGATTTCACTCTTCCGGTCAATATGTAGCCTTCGCCCACGGAAGAGCGCTCAGGCGCTCCGGGCTTGTAAAACGGCCCCATGCCTTCAGGGGATGTCGGTTTACACTGGAAGGAATCGGCTTGAGTATATGAGCAGCTGAATCCAAACGAAATGGCAATAATGATGAACCAGATCCACCAGCTTAGTGAAATTTTACCCATAACGACTCCTCCAGATGGAAATTCTTATGACCAGGTCTCCTGTAACTTATTGTATAAAGGCTTTCCTGAAAAAGCCATAGGCAATAGAGGTAAACCTTCTTGACAACGTTATCGGTAATTTAAGACAATGACAGGAGAAGAGCGATTCAGGGAGGATTTCATCAGGATGAGAAGCTGAGCAGATGGTATTCCTGCAGAGAAGCGTATATGGGTCGGGGCCGTTCAGCCGGCTGACCCCGGGTCAGGCCCTGTTCCTGGTTGCCGTACTACTGCTCGGTGCGATAAGCCTGAA
>JBEPXR010000301.1:0-3339 GCA_041641775.1 Desulfobia sp.
TCCCCACCCTAAAGAGGACGGGAGTATTCAACCCAGGCTCCCGGTTCTTCCCAGATCCTGACAACTACCTTCTCGATATTTTCCACAGCAAGACCCGGGGCAACCAGGTCGAATATTACCCGGGCAAAGTGCTCCAGACTGGGATTGAGACCTTCAAATTCCGGAAGCTTGTTCAGGGTTGCATCGGTGAATCTGGTGAGCACAACGTTGAGGGCCTGCTCGATATCGGTAATATCAAGAAGATAGCCGTATCTGTCCAGTTCCTCTCCTTCTATCCGCAGTTCAAGTTCATAATGATGGGAATGCCAGTTGTTCTCCTCACCGAAATCTCCGCCGATCAGATAGTGTTGAGCCATGAAAGAACGTTTCACACCAAGCCGGTACATATTTATTCACTCTGGTTCAGTTCTGGTAAGTGAAGATGACCTGCAGGAATTCCTCTGGATGTTTTGCCAGTCCGGCATAGGCTTCCCCCGCCTGTTCAATGGGATACCTATGACTTATAAGATCCGAGGGCTGCGCTTGCGACAGCATGCTCATGACCAGGTCCCCACGTCTCTTTCGGTCCCAGCGTCCGGTGAATTCGGATCTGAGATGGCTGACCTGACTGCTTATCAATTTCATCTTACTCCGGTGGAATCTTGTTCCAAGCTTTAGCGTTGCGGATTTTGTCCCATACCAGCTGCCGATTATCACTCTTCCCTCGTAGCCCGTAGAGGCAACAGCCTGGTTAAGGGTCCCGGGATCGCCTGTAAGCTCAAAGGTCAAATCAAAGTCTGAATAACCGGGAACTGGAGTCCCCGGGAAGCCGGGGGTTTCGGAACTGCGGGGATCCAGACTGTAATGGGCTCCCATTTCCAGGGATTTTCTACGCCGGAGCTCGTAAAGATCAAAACTCAGGATAAGATTAAGGGGAAACCGGGCCAGAAGCGCCACGGTGAGCAGGCCTACGACTCCCTGGCCGTAAACCCCTGCCTCTTCACCGATCAATGGCCCGGCATCCATCACTAGGTTGACGGCAGTCTCCATGCTGGCATAAAGAACCGCATCTTCATCACCAAGATCTACGGGAATAGTGAGAAGATCTTCGGGTCTTACCGCGAAAACGCTTTCATGGGGATGGAGACAAAACACTCTGGATCCCAGCCAGGACGAGTCGACCATCCGGCCCGCCTCAATCACCCTGCCAACCATGCAGTACCCGTATTTCAGGGGATAGGTTAAATTTCCTTCCAGGGCGGAGATTGTGGAATCGACTGTCGTTCCCGAAGAAACCTGGCCGTGGTAAATGAGCATCTCCGACCCGGGACTCACAGCCGAGATCAGAGCGCTGACCATGACCTCGTCGGGTTTGAGTTTCGGAACAGATTCTTCCCGAACTTCAACCGCCCCCTCTCCGTTGAAATACAGGGCTTTTCGCTTCATGACTCGCTCCTGTCCATAGTACCCCAGACAACCAGGTCTTCCCCGACAGCCGCCTGGTTGAATTGATTGATACGCGGAACTTTTCTACCTGCGGCCACAGTCAGTTCAAGCAGGGCAGGGACTCCTCCCAGAATCTGGGGGGCAATGGTCAGAACCACCAGATCAACCAGTCCTTCCCTGAAAAAACTGGTCAGGACCCGGGGCCCGCCTTCCACCATTACCGATCTGATCTTGCGCTCAAACAGAACCTGGAGCAGTTCAACAAGATTAACCTGGCCGTCTGCCGAAGAAGCAAGAAGCAAAACATCCACCCCCCTTGATCTCAGGTCTTCTACGGCGGATGAATCGGCCCGCTCAGTTACGGCAATTATCGGCTTGTTATACTGCAGAAGATTGCACCGAGTCGGCATGCGAAGCTCACTGTCCACGATAACGGGTATGGGGTTTCTTCCTTCCTGGAGACGGACAGTGAGACGTGGATCATCCGAAAGCACCGTCCCTATTCCGACAAGTATGGCGTCATGCCGGGCCCGCAGTCCGTGGGTAATTCTAAGAGAAGCGTCCCCGCTTATCTGCAGAGGCTTACCGGGGTGGATGGCGATGCTGCCATCCAGACTCTGGGCGTAGCTCACCGTCACCACCGGCCGAACCAATTCCTGTTCCCGTATAGCATTAGAGAGCATATCTTCAATGGACTGCAGTATCTCCATGTTTGCCGCCATAATTGCCCAAAAGCGATCCTGATGCACCCGCTTTTACCTACTTGCCTTCTGTCTCCGAAAGGCAGCTGAAGAAATCAAATTAAAAAACCTCCGGCCTGAAAGAACTGATTCAAGATAAACGATACACTAGAGCTGAGTCCCAATTCAATAGCCTGGATAAAAATCAGAGTTTCAAAGAAAAAACGCTTTGCTCTCCGTCGAAGTCGACATTGAAATCAAAATCGAGCAGTTTTGGTTCAGGTTCAATCCCCTCTACAGAAAACCCGGGTTCGGCCATCCCCAATTTTTTTTCTGAGATCATCTTCATCAAGTTAAAGGAATTGTGCTACAATTTCCAGTGAATCTAAAAAAATGGAATATGCGTCCATAACAGCTGCTTTTCATTAACACAACTTTACGTAATTAATCAGCAACCGGGAGGTAAAAATTATGTCCCCCAAAACAGGATTTATCGGACTGGGTATAATGGGTCTTCCCATGGCTTCCAATCTCATTACCGCAGGCCATCCACTTGTGGTCTACAACCGGACCTTGTCAAAAACGGAGGCGCTTCCTGCCGGAGAAGTTGAGGTTGCGGCAACTCCCCTGGAAATGTCCATGGAAGCGGATACTGTCATACTGATTCTCTCTGACACCGATGCGGTCGACCAAGTTATCTGGGCCGAAAACGGCCTGCTCGCAGCAGGTCATGGCTGTAAGACAGTGGTGAACATGAGCACTGTCCCCCCGGCCTATAACCGTATCCTGAAACAGAAACTCGAGCAGGAGGGAATTACCCTGGTTGATGCTCCGGTCTCAGGTTCAAAGATACCTGCCGAAAAAGGGGAACTGGTAATTCTGGCCAGCGGGCCTGAAGACGTAGTCAGACAGCTCGAGCCGATTTTCCTGCATCTGGGAAAGAAGGTGGTCTACTGCGGTGAGGCGGGTAAGGGCTCGTCCATGAAAATGGCCATCAATCTTCTGCTCGGCATTATGATGGGAGGGCTGAGCGAAGCTCTATCCCTCGCCCAGAAAAGCGGACTGGAGACCGATCTCTTTCTGGATACTGTTCTTGCGGGGCCCCTGGGATGCGGACTTTTCTCCCTCAAGGAACAAATGCTTAAAACAGACATATATCCTGGTCAATTCCCTTTCAAACACATGCTCAAAGACCTGGGATACATTATCGACAGCGCCGAGGAATACGGAGCCA
>JBEPXR010000302.1:0-3332 GCA_041641775.1 Desulfobia sp.
CTGACGGAGAAATTTCTTCATCAGCCTGTTTCTGGTATCCCGGTCAAAATAAATGGTGACGTTGCGGCAGAAAATCACCTCATAGAGCTGGCGCAGGTTGAAATTCTCCATGAAATTGAGCCTCTGGAAAAGGATCTTCTTTCTCAGTTCAGACACCACCCGGACCATGTCTTTTTTCCCGTCTTTACCGCGCAGAAGGTATTTTCTGCGCAGTTGGACGGGAACAGGTGTCACCCGTTCATGGGGATAGACCGCCTGCCTTGCCGCCTCGAGAACCCGGGTGGATAAATCGGTTGCCAGGATTTCATAGGTAAAGGAGCCGCCGTTATACCGGCCTTTGAACTCCTCTAAAACCATGGCCAGGGTGTAGGGCTCCTCGCCGCTGGAACAGCCGGCGCTCCAGAAATGTATCTTGGGCCTCACCCTGTCACCGAGCAGTTCCGGCAGGACTTCACTCTGCAGGTAGTCGAACTGGCGAGGCTCCCGGAAAAATTCGGTCTTGTTGGTGGTCACCCTGTCGATCAGGGGAACGAGCTCCTCTCTCCATCCTTCTTTGCTGAAGAGATAGGTGCAGTACTGGTCATGGCTTCCGTAGCCAAGTTCCCGCATGCGCTTCTGAAGCCGGCCTTCAAGCATGAGCCGCTTGGCATCGGACATCTTGATGCCGGACTCGGAATGGATCAGTTGACACAGTTTCCTGAAATTCCTCTCCGACAAGCCCAAGCTGGGGATATCTCCTGTAGAATTGCGCCTAAAAAGTCCGGCGAGGGAGCCAGGCACCCTCTCCGGACCTCTTCCTGCTAACTGTGAATCCCGGCAAGTTCACTACTTGCCGTCACTCCTTCGGCTTCCTTGACAGCGGCGAGCTCTTCGCTGGAAAAGATCCGGTTTATATCAAGTATGATGGCAAAGTAATCATCGAGCTTGCCCATCCCCTTGATGAAGTCGGTCCGCAGATTGGTCCCGATTCTCGGAGCCGGTTCGATCTGGCCGGGTTCAAGGTCCAGAACCTCTTCGACGGAATCGGCAAGGGCTCCGACCGGGACAACCTCACCCTCGAGTTCCAGCTCCATGATGATAATGCAGGTATTAACCGTCTTCTCCGCTTCACTCATTCCAAACTTGACCCGCATGTCCACTACCGGGACCACGCCGCCGCGCACGTTAATGACTCCGGTCATGAAATCCGGGGTCTGGGGTACCCTGGTAACCCTGGTATAGTCGAGCACCTCTCTTACCTGATGAATTCCCAGGGCAAAGACCTCTTCCCCCAGTTTGCAGGTGAGATAGGTATGATTGGCAGTATTTGCTTCCGCATTCATGGTTTGCATCCTCCATCCCGATGACGTTGTCTCAAAAACTTATTGATCCATTATGCGTATCTTTCAAAATCATCATCAAGACTGTCGCCGCCCTTGTTCATGTCCAGCATTATTCCGGCAGGCCTCTCTTCCTTACGCCCCGACTTCCCATGGAGGGGGTGGGCCTGGTTTGGCTCGGTGGCGTTCATTTGCGGGGTCTGCTGCCTGGCAGGTATTGACTGCCGGTCTTCTTCGCCCGTCCGAAAAAAGGAGATGTTCATCTGGAGCTGTTCGGCCTGGCTGGACAGCTCTTCGGCAGTGGAGGCCATTTCTTCGGAGGCGGAGGAATTCTGCTGGATGACCTGGTCCAGCTGCTGGACCGCCTGATTGACCTGTTCCGCTCCCGCGTCCTGCTCCTTGCTGGCCGCGGCTATTTCCTGGACGAGTTCTGCCGTCTTCTTGATGTCCGGCACCATCTGCTCCAGCATTCGGCCCGCCTGCTCGGCAATCTCGACGCTGGAGCCGGAGACCTCGCTGATCTCGTTGGCGGCGGCCTGGCTGCGTTCAGCCAGCTTGCGGACTTCTGCGGCCACCACGGCAAAACCCTTGCCCGCTTCGCCGGCCCGGGCCGCCTCGATGGCGGCGTTCAAGGCCAGCAGGTTGGTCTGCCGGGCGATTTCCTCGACTATGGTG
Source organism: Desulfobia sp. (assembly GCA_041641775.1). GTDB lineage: Bacteria > Desulfobacterota > Desulfobulbia > Desulfobulbales > SURF-16 > JAWLDV01. The sequence goes on from JBEPXR010000302.1 coordinate 1,995, forward strand.
ATCTTCTCGGCAATCTCTTTCATGGCGCTGACTGTTTTGGCCACCTCTTCCCCACCCTTCTCTGCGTCCTGGGCACTCTTGGAGGCGATCTTCTCCGTCTGAGCCGCGTTATCGGTATTCTGGCGGATATTGGCCGCCATCTCCTCCATGGAACTGGAGACTTCTTCGATAGAGGAGGCCTGCTCCGAAGCCCCCTGGGACAGCTCTTCGGAAGTGGCACTCAGCTCGTGACTCCCCGAGGAAACACCATCGGCGCCGCTCTTGACCTCGGAGACTATGTCCTTGAGTTTTTTCGCCATGCCTTTCAGCGACTCCACCAGATTGCCGACCTCGTCCTTCTGCTCGACAGCAACCGTAGCCGTAAGATCGCCCTTGGCAATGTCTTCGGCAAAATCAACCACCTTCCTCAGGGGAACGGTTATACTGCGGGCGAAAAAGACACCAAGCAGGAAGGCAACCACAAAGCCGAGAATTGAAAAGGCTATAATCATCCTGTCAGCCACTGATCGGGAGGTGGCCACGGAAACCATGGCCTTATCCATATTCTGGTTGGATATTGCCTCTATGTCGTGAGCGGCCTCCTCTGTTTTCCCAGTATACTCACCCAGCCTTTCCATATGCTCCAGAGACGCAGCGTGAGCCGAAAGGGCCTGATCCTTGGCATCAAACATGGAACGGGCATGTTCAACAAATTGAGCGTGAAGAACGACGATCTCTTCGGGCAAAAGTTCCTCAAGTTCATGGAAGGCTTTGACATAAAAACTGAATTCCTCCCGCAAGGCTTTGGTCTCTTCAAGGTGTTTCAATCCCATGTACTCTTCGGCAATGCTCTTGGCGGCAAACATCAGGGCCTTGGATTCCATTGAGGCATCCACTCTGCCATCTATCTGGATATCCTGGGTTAAAGCGGTTTCATAGGCGGTGAGACCTTCGGCAAGTTCTCTGGCCTCCGCATCAAAATCATGCATAATTTCAGCCGCCCTTTCTCCTGCGGCAATCTCTTTTTCATGAAGCTCCATCACCTGATGGGCTTCTTCTTCGAAGGAGACATGGGAATCCCGTGCTTCTCTGATTAAATGGGTCAGATTTGCCTTGCCGCTTTCATCGAGATGGGCGATGTGGCTGTTAAAATTCTTATTTGACTCAATAAACTCGGACCTTATATGGTCCAGCTCAGCTTTGTCCTCCGTAAGCAGGAACTCGGCCATTCGGTCCTGACCAGTTATAAGAGAGATTATCGCCTCCATCGAATTTTCCGCCATGGGGACTTCTTCGTGTATAATTATGTCAGTGGTATGGCTTATCTTCTCGATACTCGCATACCCGACAAATCCGACC
>JBEPXR010000303.1:0-3325 GCA_041641775.1 Desulfobia sp.
GTCACAAATGCAGTCTTGTTGGAAGGCTTCGAGGGAAGGCCTGGTAACAAGGGATCGGCCTATTTTCGGGACTGAACGTTTTCCCCGGTCTCCTTCCCCTCGACCTTGAGGCTGGTACCGGAATCATTTGCTCTTTCCCTGTTCAGGGCATCATGCAAGTCTTCTCCGTTTCCGGGGCCGGTCTTCCCCTTCTTGACTTTCCGAACGGGTCCGGGCTCGACTTCATCTTCCTGGACGATGCGTTCCCTGAGAACCTCGTCCAGATCTGTCGGGGTGATAAGCCCCTTACGGGCTGCATCCTCCGCCATGGCAAAGCTGTCGACTGCCAGCAGCAACGTGCTGCCTGCGTCCACCGCTTCCTCTGCCAGCGCCTGAATGGCCTGCTCCCTATCGGGATCATTGTCTATATTTCGAATATACACGGCCTTAATTCGGCCAGGATTTTCCCGAACCACCTGGGCATAGATCTCCGGATCCTTCTGGCCGCTGTCTCCTATGAGAACAAAGGGCAGATCCTCATACAGGGCGAGCATCCTGCGGATAAGTGAAAGTTTGTGGCCTTTGGCTTTACGGGGAAACGGATGAGTCAGGGAGATACCCCAGTCACGAAGAAAAAGGATAGGCCCTACCGGTATGTCATGAATGCTGAAAAACTCTTCCAGCACCTCATACAGGTTCCAGGGTCCTCTTGACACGTAAAGCATAGGGTTGAGCTCGGTCCGGTCATTACCGTAATGCAGGGCCCTGTAAAAGGCGGCAACACCCGGGAACGCCACCCGGCTGTCAGCCTGCTCTGCAAAGAGACGCCAGAGCATCTTCAACTTGTTGGACACCCCGGTATACATTACGGTATCGTCGATGTCACTGATCACCACGAACCGCGCCCCAGGTGGAGGTATGAAGAAGGTTCCTCTTGTCGTGACGCGAACGGGTCGGTGGAGCTCAAGGTCCATGGAATGCCAGAGATGGTTGGAGAATGATTCTTTTGGCTTGTCCAACTGAAGATGGACGCGAAAATAACCGTTGCGGTCCGTGGTCACCGACTGTTTTGTGCCGGCGAAAACAGCGGTCAGATTCCCCCCGGAAACACCTTTGCGCAGCATTCTGCGGCCGGCATCTAACAGGTCACCGACCAAGCCACCTTTGCGGCGTTCAGAAGCTCCCTGTCCCTGTTTGAGGACCTGCCCCATCAAAAACACTTCTTCACGGGAACCATAACCACGGAAGGGATGGATGACAATCCCTTCTCGTTCCCTGTCAATTCTGACAGGTCTGGCCATAAGACGGAGAATCCTGCGAAACGCCTGCCCTGACTGTGCCAGGTAAGTTGGGAAAGACATGGTCTCCTCCCGAGGAAATCATTTCAGTTCCCTCGTATTTCTTATCCGGACACTTATGACTCCGGATGAATTCGCCGATAGAACATCTCGAAAATACTGTATATTCCAAAAGCCACCAGACCGAGGGCGATGATAAGCAGGAGGATCATACCGTATGTCTGGCTCTGCAGGGCAGCCAAGGCCCCGCCAAGTCCCCGGGCTTTATCGGGATCAAAGGTCCAGGCCGCATAGATAAAAAAGAAACCGATAATGACAAATACAGCCCCCCGCGCATTCAAGCCGAAACGGCAGACCAGATGAGCCCAATGCCCCATGTCACTGCCAAAGGACATATAGTTCCTGTATTTTGATTTGATCCCCTTGATACAGTTAGCGATGCCGGCAAGGATGATGGCTGCACCTATCATTCCCACCAGCCACCGGCCCCAGGGCTGTTCCATCAGAGTTGCGGTTAAGCCGCTCATTCCTTTTCCTGATCCGCCACCTCCCAGGGCGGTCGCCAGCTGTATGGCAAACAAGGCAAGACCGAGATGGATGACCGCGCTGACAAAAAGAGCACTGCGGATAGCCAGTCCTTTTGGATCACTTCCATGATCATCAGCATCGAGCACCGCCTGAAAAAATCGCCATATGCTGTATCCTACAAGGCCGGCAGCAATGATCCCAAGCATGATGTCGCCACCGGGCAGGCGGTCGATAACCTGCATGGCCCCTTTGGAATCAGTAGTGGCACCTCCTTCCTGCAAAGCAGTCATGGCGGCCAGACCACCAATGATCAGATAAACCACACCCCGGGCCCCGTATCCCGCTCTGGCCAGAAAAATTAGCAGTTTCCGATGCTCTTCCATATCTTCACCATCATAATTAAATTAGCGGTTTTCTCATATCCGAGAAAACCTCCTGCTGTTTGTCCGTCCCATACTACAGCCTGCCATTTATCTCTGCTTTCGTACAGAAATATCATAATGATATGGAAATCAAGCAGCCTCCTCTTCCATCAGGCGCTCTTTGAGCATTTTCATCAAATCAACCTGCTCCTCCCCGGCTTCTTCTTCAAGTCTTTCTGTTTCAATAAGGTCCTTCCCTCGTTTCCTCTTCTCGGCTACCAACTCATTCAGCCGCTGATCATAACGATCTCGCATATATTCTTCGGGGAGATGGTCATCGGTCATGGCACTTATTGTCTCAGTCATAACCCTGACCTGGTCGCCATCTTTCTGCATTTCCGGCATATCAAGCTGATCCTGCCCCCTCAATTCTTCGGCAAAATGCAGAGTTTCGGCCCAGAGGACCCCTTGCCGGGCGAGGATAGCAACCAGATACTCCCTGTCCCGCATAACGAAAGTGGCGATCCCGGCTTTCTCCTCATCCTGGAGAACCAGAACAAGAAGCCGATAAGCCTTCACTGACTTCCCGGCCGGAAAAAGAAAGTAAGGTTTGTTGAAATAGAGTGTCGGTATACTGCCAAGGGGGACAAACTCCCTCAGGTCTATATCTCCACTCTTTTCCGGCTGTAATCCCTCGAGCTCGTCATCTTCCACTGTTATAAATCCGGAGTTGCCGGTTGCATAGCCCCTGACCATCTCGTCGTCACTCAGTTTTCGGCCGTCAGCCGGGCAGTAATAACGGCGGCTGAGAGGAACTCCGGTTTCGTCAAGCAGGTGCATTTTCGTGTCCCGGGGTCTGACAGCGGAGAAGAGGCTGACTGGAATACTGACCAGACCGAAGGTCAGGGTGCCGGACCAGATAGATCGCCTGGCGAGCCATTTGCTGTCAACCATCCTCTCTTTCCTTTACCGAGGCCAGACTGGCTTCCAGGGCTCTGCCAAGGGAAGCGGTCTCCTTTTTCTCAATCCTGGACTTCCTCGTTTTCAGCTGTGCTCCCTGACTCTTGCTCCCGATGAGTTCCATTACCTTGCTGCGGTATTGATCATGGTACTTCTGCGGATTAAAGTCATCTGCCAGCATATGGATAAGCCTCCTGG
>JBEPXR010000304.1:0-3319 GCA_041641775.1 Desulfobia sp.
TGAAGAAATCATGATAGTAACTGTCGTTCTTCAACACCCGGAAACGGGTCCCTTCTCCAGTGATCTCTACATCGGCAAGAGACCAGTCAAGCTGAGGAGCCATGCCATAACTCATTACCTTACAGGATGCTTCGGCAGACAGCTCCCGGACCACCGGATCATCATGGCAGGCCACCAAGCAGCCAGATGGCGGAATAATTTGAACAAATCTGCGAAAATTCTGTTTGATCTCTTCAAGGGACTGGTAAATATCAGCATGGTCAAACTCAACACTGGTGACAACCCCGATTTCAGGGCGGTAATGAAGAAATTTTGGCCCCTTATCAAAGAAAGCCGTATCATACTCGTCTCCCTCCACCACAAAGTAATCTCCCTCTCCCACCCTGAAATTACTGCCAAAGGCCTGAACAATACCGCCAATCAGAAAAGCCGGATCGAACCCCAGTCCATGCATAACTGTAGCAAGGATAGAGGAAGTTGTCGTCTTGCCGTGGGTTCCGCTTATCACCACGGAAATTTTATTGTGAAGAAAGAAGTGCCCGAGGGCCTGAGGGAAGGAAACATAGGGGATGGCCAACTCCTTTAGAGTGCTGGCTTCAGGATTATCACGCCGTATCACGTTACCTACCACCACGAGGTCGGGCGGCGGCGAGAGATTTTCAGGGCGGTACCCCTCCATTACCGCAATACTGCGGGCTTCCAGAAAATGGCTCATGGGGGCATACACCTGGTAATCCGAGCCCGTGACAACAAAACCCCGCTCTTTCAGAAGACCGGCCATGGCCGCCATTCCAGTTCCACCGATCCCCATGAGATGGATTCGGGATACGTTGTCGGGAATATAATTGAGTGATTTCTTCAACACCCACCCTCTCAATCAGAGAAATCGCCCAACAGCAGTTAACGAAGCACGTCTGCCTGGCAGACCGCCATTACGTACTTGCTCAAGGCGCCAGTTTCCTATCCCAGCAGATGACAATAGATACAGCAAACCGCTTTCCGATTTCCATACCGGAGCAGTACCATTTTTGAATTGAATGATCAAGAAGGAGATGTAAACCGGAAAGCAACTATAGGGGCGGGTGAAACACACCGGCGGGATGTGGTGGAGCTAAGCGGGATCGAACCGCTGACCTCTTGAATGCCATTCAAGCGCTCTCCCAGCTGAGCTATAGCCCCACATATCAACTCTCTGCTTAAAGTGTCTGCCTAAAGCAACCAAACAGGGACTTATATATATGCCACGAGCGCAAAAATTGTCAAGAATTTTATCCTCATTTTTCACGCCGTGCCTTTCGCTGATACCACATTTCGGAGGTGCTCGAGGCAGATCGCCTCCAGCGACGTTGCAAATATCGTCATATCAACATATTACATGGCCAACGAGTTAATCAGGGGGGAACTGTTTATGTGCCGTATTAAAAACTTTTCACTTTTCACTTTTTGTATTATTATTGCTTGCTGTACTTATTTTAGGGAGTAAAATGATGGCAAGATTTCTCAACGAAATCCCTTAACATTTCCCTATTAATGAACCGATAACTGAACCCGACGATCATCAACCGGCCCGATGAACAGTGCCAGTCCGTCCTTTCAAAAATGCCTGAAGAATATGCCAGACACAAGCATTGTCGAAATCGAGATTGATTCCAGGCACCACTCTGATTTCGATCTGGATACGTAAAACATAACCGCAGATCACCATTGCACACAGACCTCAGTTTGACCTCCAAACCATCTATGTGAACTCACTAAATAGAGACGCCTATGTTTTCACCTTTTAATTTCTTGTTCGGCTGGGCCTCAAATGACCTGGCCGTGGATCTTGGCACGGCCAACACCCTGGTATATGTAAAGGGCAAAGGGATCGTCCTCAGAGAGCCTTCGGTAGTGGCAATACGCAACGATTTACGCAGCAACAAAGTACTGGCCGTCGGCAAAGAAGCAAAAATGATGCTGGGCAAGACCCCGGGGAACATTGTGGCCACACGCCCCATCAAAGACGGGGTCATTGCCGATTTCGAAGTGACAGAGGCCATGCTGAGTTATTTCATCAAAAAAGTCCACAACAGAAGAACATTGGTTCACCCCCGGATAATTATCAGTGTTCCGTCGGGAATTACCCAGGTTGAAAAAAGGGCCGTCCGCGAATCAGCGGAATCAGCCGGCGCAAGAGAGGTCTACCTGATCGAGGAGCCCATGGCTGCGGCCATAGGGGCCGGACTGCCGATAACTGAGCCGACTGCCAGCATGATTGTCGACATCGGTGGGGGCACTACGGAGGTTGCGGTAATCTCCCTGGCTGGTATCGTTTATTCAAAGTCTGTAAGGGTGGCCGGGGACAAGATGGATGATTCGATTTTACAGCACATCAAACGCAAGCATAACCTCGCCATCGGGGTCCACACCGCTGAAAATATCAAAACCACCATAGGCAATGTATTGCCCGAACCTCCTTACGAGACCATGGATATTAAAGGCCGGGATCTGGTTTCCGGTGTTCCTAAAACAGTAACAATAGATGCAGGCGAAATTAAGGAGGCAATCACCGAACAGGTGGATTCGATAGTGGAAGCAGTAAAACTGGCCCTGGAAACTACCCCGCCTGAACTTTCCGCCGATATCGTCGATCAGGGCATCATCATGACCGGAGGAGGAGCCCTTCTCAAAAATATAGATAAACGGCTGCAGGAAGAAACCGGTCTCCCTATTATCATCGCTGAAGATCCTCTCACCTCAGTGGTTATCGGCTCTGGCCAGGCCCTGGAAAGGCTCGATGTCCTCAGGGAAGTTACAGTGGACTGAAGGCCTGTTTATGCCAGGTCCACAGAATTGTCCAGCCGCTGAAACAAATGCGGGCGGGCATTGGCAGGGTCGATCACCATTTTTTTATAATATTCAACACACAACGCTCAACCTACTGAATTTACATGCACAGGAGGAGTAAAAACAAGGACAGGAACCGCCGGCCATACATTCTTTCCGCCCTGATTTTCACCTTGATACTCATAGTGATTGTCTCGGCAGTAGGACGGCAGGAATTAAACACTACCCAGAAATTAACCCTTGATCTGATCGGCAAAGGGCAGTACGCCCTTCATAAAATCACTTCATTCTGGGACCATATCTGGTCCGACTATATTTCCCTGTGGGAAGTCCGGGAAGAAAACACGAGGCTGCGCCAGAAACTGGACGAATACGAAGCCAGGCAAAATGAGTACAGAGAAGCCATAGCGACCAATCAGCGGTTGCGAAGGCTCCTTGAAGTTAAGGAATCCTGGGGGGGGGGGGGGGGGGGGGGGGGGGGGGGGGGGGGGGG
>JBEPXR010000305.1:0-3301 GCA_041641775.1 Desulfobia sp.
CTGTAGGATCCTGCCGGATTTACTGCTACCATGGCTAGACAGGGAGGTGTTTTTTGAATCGATCATCTCCCGGAATTTATTGTGTGGGATCCTGAAGCCATCTGGTGGATTCAGGCAATGATTAACTGAACAGAAGAGGAAAAGACAATGCAGAAATACGAATGCCCCTGCGGTTATATTTATGATCCTGAAGAAGGAGATTACGAAAACGGGATCGAGCCCGGAACACCTTTTGCCGATCTGCCCGACAGCTGGGTCTGTCCCAAATGTGGAGCGGAGAAAGAACACTTTTATCCAGTCGACTGATTTCGGCCGCAGGTCGAAATAATCCCAAGGCGCCCTCCATATTCCTACCAGAGGGCGCCTTATTTCTTCAGTGCGTCACTCTTCCGCTTTACCACCAAGCCCCAGCTTAAAGTCCAGATAGTCGGCCAGTTTCTGGACATTCAACGACTGGTACCAGCGGCCGTTGGCGAATACGCCGTAGTCAGCCCCTGCCATCGCCGAAGCAAACCGAGTTGAATTGGCGAAAAACAGCCAGTTCTGCACCCACATCTTTTCCATGGCCTCATTAAATATACTGTCATTCTGTGCCAATCCGCTTGCTGCTCCTTTCTCCCAGGCCTTGAGCATGATCTTCGTTGCGGTAAGGGTCATGTCGTTGGTGGTTTCCAGGGCGGTCAGGAAACGGTCGTAATATCCTTCTACCCAGCCTTGGCTGTGGCAGGAAAGGCAGACTTTGGACATCTCGTTCCAGCGTTTTTCCTGTTCCTCCTCATCAATCAGAAACTTTTCCGCCTCTTCACCTGTGAGCTCGGTGGGGAGTGGGAGGCCGGCCTTATTTTTAATAATGGTAGTATCCGGACTTTTGGGGTGGGCGTGAGCATATATGAGGCCGAAGATCCGCCAGGGGAGCCGATCGTTCATCTGGTGGCTCCGCCTGGTTATGACTTTGCCGTTCTTGTCCTGCAGCAGACTCATATGACAGACGGCGCAGGTGGGGGCTGAAAAATCCCGGCCAACGGTCCAGGGAACGGCCTCAAAATTCCATTTCTCCTTTAACGAATCGTAAATGTTGCCATGTTTACTGACGGAATATACCTTGTAAGCCGGTACGTCCGGACCCTTGTGGCATTCCGAGCAGATCGCAGGCTTCCTGGCTATCTCGATGGAAAAGCTGTGGCGTGGATGGCAGGATGTGCAGGAGCCTTCGGAACCGTCCGGGTTGATCCTCCCCACTCCCTGGTTGGGCCATCCCTCCAGAACGGGAAAAGACATCTTTCCCATATCCGTCATCCGGCTTTGCATGCCTTTTACCTGCACCTTGGTTCCATGGCAATGATTGCAGGAGTCCTCTTCGGTCTCAGGCTCCACCTTTTCGGCATAGTGGATCCTGCTGCCGTCATAGCTCTGGTTGGCATTGACCGAATGCACCAAAGAACGGAAGACCGGGTTCTTATTGAGGTTGCGATATGCCTTGGACATGATATTTTGTTGATATTCCTTAACTTCCACCGGATGACAACTGGCGCAGTCCCGCGGTGAGACAATGACATTGATGGTAAACCCGTTGTGTTCAAAATGGTCATCGTGCTCTCCCGTATTGAGCATGTGGCATTCCGCGCAGCCGATCACCGTGTCGGTTGCTCCCCTGTATTGTTGATCAGCCGAGACCCGCTTTTCAAGATCGCTCTTGGCGAGGGCCTTGCTCATGGTCATCTGCGAATGAAGGCTTTGCCGCCAATCCGCCACTATACCAGGAGTTGCCTTCTTGTGACAGTTAAGGCAGATGGTGGTCTCTTCGCTCAGATTGTTTTCGGCGTGAACGAGGCCCGGGAGGAAGCCAGCCAAACCCGCTGTGACAATCAATGTGAAAATTTTCGGTGCAATACTGGTTGTTCTCGTGATCACCTTTTTCATTTTTGCCCCCATTACTGTGTTTTTTTAGATAATTCACTCTCTCTCTGCAGTCAGGTGTTGTGTTTCAGGGATTTCATTTTTACCTCGATGGATAATAGGTATATAATGTGTTAACCGGTTTCCTCTATTGTAGCAGTTTCATCTGGCAAGTCTGTATTAAAAATATGTCAACCAAACCCAACGGAATCAGAAAGGATAGGGTGCTTTAATTGAGTATAGCGTTTCCCATAAAAATTGATGTATTTCAGCTTCTTGTTACTATGAGTGAAGCTCTGAACCTGGTCAGTCCCCAGCTGATGAACCATCATAGACAGGTAGCCCATATTGCCGTCAGTATAGGCGAAGAGCTGGATCTGGAGCATGGGGAGATAGTTGACCTGGCTCTGGCAGGGGCTGTGCACGACATCGGCGGGATTTCTCTCTGCTCCAGGCTCGATGTTCTTGATTTTGAGGTGACCAGGCCCGAGCTGCATACTTTGCCGGGCTACTATCTGATCAGAACCTTCAAACCATTTGCCCGTCTGGCGGAAATGATCCGCTACCATCATCAATACTGGCTGGAAGGAGAAGGAGACCACTGTGAGGGCAGGCCTGTCCCCAGGGAGTCGCATATTCTTCATCTGGCTGATCGTATTTCCATACTGGTGGACAAGAGAAAAGAAATTCTCTCCCAGGCCGGCGGCATAGTGAACAGGATTGTTGAAAAAAGTGGTCACATGTTTGAGCCGGAACATGTGGAGGCCTTCAGGAAGGTGGCAGATCGGGAGGCTTTCTGGCTTGACCTGATTTCTCCCGCGGTCTGTCAGTATATGGAGCAGAAATACAATCTGGGAACCATGACGCTGGACGCCGGAGATTTAAGAGAATTCACCACCATGCTCAGCGGGATTATAGATTTCCGAAGTCGATTCACCGCCACCCACTCCAGTGGTGTGGCGATAGTGGCCGAGACCCTTGCCGCTAAATACTCTCTGTCGGAAGGCGAGTGCTTTTCCGTTAAAATAGCCGGATATCTGCATGACATAGGTAAGCTGGTAGTGCCGACCGAGGTCCTGGAGAAAAAGAAGAAGCTCACTCCGGCAGATTTTGATTTGATCCGCAAGCACCCATATTACTCCTACCGGATTCTGCAGTCGCTTCAGCAGATGGAGGAAATTGCCGACTGGTGCGCCTGTCATCACGAACGACTCGACGGCGGCGGCTATCCCTTTCATATAAAAAACGAGGGGCTTCCCCAGGGTGCGCGGGTGCTGGGAGTAGCCGACACTTTTACTGCCCTGGCCGAGGTTCGACCCTACCGGGAGGCTTTAAGTGGAAGAGGCACGTTTCGGATCCTTGAACAGATGGCGAAGGCGGGTAAGATTGATTCCGACCTGGTTGC
>JBEPXR010000306.1:0-3298 GCA_041641775.1 Desulfobia sp.
TTTCCAAAAAAGGCTATAGTGACAGGTTATGTTTGAAAGAAGAAATACACGCCAGGTCAACATCGGCGGTGTTCCAGTAGGCGGCGGGGCACCGGTGATTGTCCAGTCCATGACCAACACGGATACCAGAGATGCAGGGAAAACCGTAGATCAGATTCTCAGGCTCGAAGAATCCGGCTGCGAAATCATTCGGGTGGCCGTGCCGGACCTGGATGCAGCCCGGGCCATTGAGCCGATCAACCGCGGCATCACCATTCCCCTGATCGCCGATATCCATTTCGACGCCAGACTCGCCATAGCCAGTATAGAACACGGAGCCCGGGGTATACGTATCAATCCCGGCAATTTAGGCGGAGAAGAAAAACTCGCCCGGGTCGTCAAGGCAGCCAGGCAGGAAAATATTCCCATCCGGGTCGGAGTAAATTCCGGATCGCTGGAGAAGACTATCCTGAACAGATATGGCGGCCCTACAGCTCCAGCCCTGGTGGCCAGCGCCCTGAAGAACATCAGACTCCTGGAAGACATGGACTACCGGGAGATAAAAGTCTCCCTGAAATCCTCAGACACCCTTACCACTATCGAGGCCTACCGCCTGCTCGCCGGAGAATGCGATTATCCCCTCCACCTTGGGGTAACCGAGGCAGGAGGACTGATTCCCGGCACAGTTAAATCCTCCATTGCACTGGGCATGCTGCTCTACGAAGGTATCGGCGACACCATCCGGGTTTCGTTGACCAGAGATCCGGTAGAAGAGATCCGGGTTGGCTATGAAATTTTGAGGAGCCTGCATATTAGAGAGCGGGGGCCGGAACTGATTTCCTGTCCCACCTGTGGCCGTTGCCAGATCGATCTCTTCAAGCTGGCCGAAAAAGTGGAAAACTATGTCAGAAAAATAGAATCCCCCTGGAAAGTCGCCGTCATGGGCTGCGTGGTTAACGGTCCCGGGGAGGCCAGGGAAGCAGATATAGGTATTGCGGGGGGTAATGGTCTCGGAATAGTCTTCAAAAAAGGTGAACTACTCAGGAAAGTACCGGAGGAGCAGTTATTCGATACTCTTGTCACCGAACTGGAAAAAATGGATAAAAATCACTCTTCGTGAGGACCAGGGTTTATCCGCATAAACAATGAAATACTGATCCTGGTCAATCGTCGGTTCCACTGTTTCTGAACAATTACCCGCGATCTCCGGGATAATCCCCCTTTTCGCAATCACAGCCCCCTAACTCCCAAATCCATCTCTGAACTCAGAACTGAAAACCAGGTACAGGAACTAAACCATGCGCTACTCACAATCACTTATCCCAACCCTGAAGGAAACCCCAGCTGAAGCGGAAGTGGTAAGCCACAAACTCATGCTCCGGGGCGGTTTTATAAGAAAATTGGCCTCGGGCATTTATACTTACCTACCCTTGGGACTTGCCTCCATCCGTAAATTTGAAGCCATAATCCGGGAGGAAATGGAGCGATCAGGAGCCCATGAAGTTCTTCTTCCCATGGTCCAGCCTGCCGATCTCTGGCATGAGTCGGGAAGATGGCAGAAGTACGGATCAGAGCTTCTCAGGTTCAAGGACAGGCATGGAAGGGATTCCTGCCTGGGCCCCACCCATGAAGAGGTGATAACGGATCTTATCAGAAACAATGTCCACTCGTATCGTGGTCTGCCAGTAAATCTTTACCAGATCCAGACCAAATTCCGGGATGAAATCAGGCCGCGGTTCGGCCTGATGCGCGGCAGGGAGTTTGTCATGAAGGACGGTTACAGTTTTGATGCCAGTGATGCCGAGGCGGAAAAGACATATCAGAAGATGAAGGAAGCCTATATCAGAATTTTTACCCGCTGCGGGCTCAAATTTCGGGTAGTGGAAGCGGACACCGGGACCATCGGCGGCAGTTATTCCCATGAATTCATGGTCCTGGCTGATACCGGCGAAGACACTGTCGTTACCTGTACCTCCTGCGATTATGCCGCGAATCTTGAAAAGGCCCGGGCCGCAGCACCTCCGGAACCAGAGAGCTCAGATCTCCCTGCTCCGGAGAAGGTGGAGACTCCTGGTAAACGGAAAGTCACCACCGTCTGTGATTATCTCGGCATCCAGCACAGTGAACTGGTCAAAACCATGATCTATATGGCCGACGGCAAACCGGTTGCCATTCTCATCAGGGGCGACCACGGGGTTCAGGAAATCAAGCTGAAGAATCTGCTGGGAGCAGACGACATCAGGTTGGCGGAGGAAAAAGAGGTGTACGATCTTACCGGGGTGGCTACCGGCTATATAGGTCCCGTCGACCTCGACATGCATATTATTGCCGATCTGGAAGTAGCCGCCCTGCCACTGTTCGTCTGCGGTGCCAATATGAAGAACTACCACCTGGCCAATATCAATCTGTCCCGGGATGTGGGGAGGGTGGACGTTCATGATCTTCGCATGGTGACCGAAAAAGACAGTTGTCCGGCATGCGGGAAATCTCTGCAGCTTACCAGGGGCATCGAAGTCGGACATATTTTTAAACTCGGAACGGCTTACAGTCAGGCACTCAACGCTACGTTCCTGGACGAAAATGGCCAGGAAAACCCCTTTGTCATGGGCTGTTACGGAATCGGGGTAAGCAGGCTGATCGCCGCAGCGGTGGAACAGAACCATGACAAGGACGGCATGATCTTTCCCATGCCCCTTGCCCCGTTTCAGGTGATCATCCTGAATCTTGGTCTTAAGGATGAAGGAATAACCGGCGCCGCTGAGTCTCTCTATGAACAGCTGCGCAACAAAGGGATCGATACACTGCTCGACGACCGGGATGAGAGACCGGGCATTAAATTCAAGGATGGCGACCTGCTGGGCATTCCCCTGCGGGTTACGGTGGGCAAGAACTTTGCCAGGGACGGGCTGATCGAAATCAGAAAAAGATCAAGCGGAGAAACCGAATCCGTCCCTTTGGCTGAGGCGGCTGACTATCTGGAATCGGAAATATTGATCAGGCCGGAAGCGTCAGCCGATAACAGCAGAAGTTAACGACCCATTCCCTCTTACCTGACAGCAGAATCAATGTTTGCTGAAAATTCAGAAAAAGTGAGTATACCCGACCTCGCGGCAAAGGCCGGCAGATATCTATCCGCTGAAGACCTGCGCGAACTGGAAAAAACATGCCGATTTGCAGCCGAGGTCTATGGAGACCATCAGCTCTCTTCCAGGGAAAGAGATATAGATCATCAGCTCGGGGTAGCTTCCATCCTCACCGAAATCCATCTCGACCTGGAAGGACTGCAGGCCGCCTTGCTTGGACGCACTCTCAGTCCGGA
>JBEPXR010000307.1:0-309 GCA_041641775.1 Desulfobia sp.
ACAGGGATATTGTACCTGATCTCAGGCGGCATCTTCGGCCTTGGATATCTCTATGACCTCTGGACCCTCAATGACCAGATCTCCATAATAAACGGCAGATCATGACCTGCAGGCTATAAGAAGCCGCCTCCCGACACCCGGTTCATTTCCCTCGTTACTCTCTTTTTGCAGATTTTTTAGAGAGAAGGAGAGAATATTTTACCTGCACTTCGCCTTGACAAAAAATCAAAACAAATTATGTACGGGTAATACGAATTATTTCTTTAAGAAGAAATGTTTCTATCCCTTCTTCTGATAAATTTCTCTGTA
>JBEPXR010000307.1:319-3286 GCA_041641775.1 Desulfobia sp.
GTAACCTATTTACACCTTAACCCGTTTATGTCTGAACTGCCTACTTTTGAAAAACTGCAGCAAAGAGTCAAGGAGCTGGAAAAAGAACACCTCCGTTTAAAAAAGGAAGCAGAAAAACTGAGAGAGAGAGAAGAAAAATACAGATCTTTTTTTCTTGATGCTCCTCTGCCTTATCTTTGCCTTGATGAGAACGGTCTGATCCTCGAAGTTAATTCGCCCTGGCTGAAAACCTTCGGATACCAGAGAAGAGAAGTTGTCGGCAAATGTCTGGCCGATTTCCTGCATCCGAACTGGCAGGCGCATTTCAACAGAAATATTGAGGAGATCAAATCAGTTGGTTCATCCTCCATCCCCCAGGTCAAATTACGACATAGGGAAGGCCATCACCTGGATATCTCGTTTGAGGGATGTCTCGGCAATCGTCCCAGACGCAGTACGAACGAAATTCACTGTATACTGAAGGAGCTGACCGGGCAGAACTTCGAGGAAGATATTGATCTGACCCAGTATACCATCAACCAGGTGAACGACTGCATTTTCTGGATCAATGAAGAGGGGAAGTTTTCTTCGGTCAACGATGCCACCTGTAAACGGCTCGGCTACAGTCGGGAGGAATTGCTCTCCATGGCCGTCTCTGAGATCGACCCGTTTTTTCCCCTGAAAAACTGGCTTGAACAGTGGCCGGATTTCCTGGAGAATGGTTTCCTGACCTTTGAATCCGTGCACTGCAGCAAAAGCGGAGGTATGTTTCCGGTCGAAGTGACCATCAACAGCCTGAACTATAAAGGGGAGCAGTATAATTGCGCAATCGCCCGCGACATTTCCAAAAGAGTCCGTATAGCTGAGGAACTCAACCAGTTCAAATACGTGCTCGACAATACCCTCGATATGATCTACATGTTTGACGTCGAGACCCTGCAGTATGTCTATTTTAACCGAGGCGCTCTGGAGAGCCTGCTATACACGAAAGAAGAACTGCTGCAACTCCATCCCTACGACATCAATCCTCACTACTCCGAGCAGGTCTACCGGCAGATTATCAATCCGCTCCTGAACGGCGATCAGGAAGTCCTTCACTACGAGACCATCCACCGGTGCAAGAACGGACGGGATTTTCCGGTGGAAGTCTCCCTGCAGCTTATATACAGTCCCAATGGCATCAGGCGCTTTGTCGCCATCGTACGGGATATTTCCGAACGCAAACAAATAGAAACGGCGCTGGTCAAGGCCAAAAGGGAGTGGGAGATGACCTTTGACGCCATTCCCGACATTATTACCATCCAGGACAGGGACATGCGGATTATCAGGGCAAACCGGAAGGCCCACGAGATTTTTCAGGCCAAATTAGGTTCATTGAGCGGTAAACATTGTTATGAAGTCTTCCGGGGGACAGGTGAACCCTGTCCGGAATGCCCCGCCCTGTCGACTATCAGAGACTCCACCTTCCACCGGGAAAATGTCACCCACAAGAATCTCGGCAAAATTTTTAACGTGACAAGTTCTTCGATTTCAGATGAAAATGGAGAGGTCAAGCATGTCGTCAACATAGTGAAGGATATCACTGAGTATAAGAAGCTGGAAGCGCAGCTTCTCCAGGAACAGAAAATCGAGTCAATAGGCAGCCTGGCCGGGGGAATAGCTCACGATTTCAATAACATTTTGATGGGCCTTTTCGGTAATATATCCCTGGCCAGACTGGAGCTGGGCAGTGATCATCCGGCCTCGGAAACTCTCGGAGAAGCGGAGAAGTCTATGGACAGGGCAACCAGGCTGACCAACCAGCTTCTCACTTTTGCCAGGGGAGGGGAGCCTGTGAAGAGTGAAGTTCGGCTTGATCGTCTGGTGAGAGACAACGTCAACCTTGATCTTTCCGGCAGCAACGTGGAACCCCTTTATACAATGGCCGATGACCTGTGGTATGCCGAAGTGGACCAGGGACAGATAGAACAGGTCTTTTCCAATCTCACCCATAATGCCTGTCAGGCTATGACTGGTGGCGGCCGTCTGTTCATTGCCATGGATAATACTGAAATAACTGGTAAGGAAGCGATCAGTCTCAGTCCTGGCAGATATATCAGAGTCATTGTGGAAGACGAGGGAGAGGGAATTGACCCGCAGAACCTGGAACGGATATTCGATCCGTATTTCACGACCAGACAGAATGGCAGGGGATTGGGGCTGGCGACAGTTTATTCAATCGTCAATAAGCACGGAGGGCATATCAGCGCAACCTCGGAGCCCGGCAGAGGGACCACTTTCGTTCTTTATCTTCCAGCCTCTGACATCAGACAGTTTTCAGCATCCAGCCCTGATCAGGATACCGCTCCTCCTGTAGAGGGTAATCCCAGAATTCTGGTCATGGATGATGATGATATGGTCCGAAGTGTTTCAGAGAAGCTCCTCGGCAGGCACGGTTTTTCGGTGGAAACCGCTGCCGACGGAAAGGAGGCGATAGAAAAGTACGATCAGGCCATGGCTGAGGGGGAAAAGTTTGATATTGTCCTCATGGATCTCACTGTTCCGGGAGGAATGGGAGGCAAAGAAGCAGTCATGGAGCTTCTGGAGATTGACCCAGAAGTCAGGGCGGTCATCTCCAGCGGCTATGCCGAAGACCCCGTCATGGCGAATTATGCGGAATATGGTTTCAAGGACGTGGTAGAAAAACCCTTCAAGTTGAAGCATCTCCTGGACGTGGCACACAGGGTCCTCAAGAAAACCTGAAATGCCAGCAGGATAAACGGTGATCAGATAGGAGGGATTGTCAGGCTGCTCAGTGAATATCCGGAGTTCAAGGTCTCACCGAGCCGTTCGCCTAAACGGCTGGCCTCATCCAGCTGTGCCCTGGAATGGCCGTATTTCCTGTAACGTTTCTTCAGGAAAGGGTGTCGTTCAGGATTTCTACCGGCAAGCTTCAGAAATACTCCGATGGTCAACCAGGGTTCAGGACTGGGGTGGGTAAAAATTATC
>JBEPXR010000308.1:0-3253 GCA_041641775.1 Desulfobia sp.
GCCGTTCACGTCCTGCGGGACATTACGGCGAAGGTGAGCATGGAAAAGGAAATGACCAATTAGAACACGGCCCGAACGTATCGGGTTCTTATACCAAGTTGCCGGCTTTACCGGCGGAAGGAGTCACATCATGACAACCATTTTAATTGAAGAAGACGAGCAGCGGACCCAGCAGCTTCTGCAGACCACACTTACCCTCAAAGGGTACACGGTGATAGAATCGGTCAACGACGAGGAGACGGCGGATCTCGCCGCCAAGCGGATTCCCGACCTGGTACTCCTGAACACCCATATCCCCCTGCGCCTCGGGATGGTCTCCACCCTCAAAACCAACGGAGACACCGCGAACATCCCGATCTGGGCTCTGACCGCCAATTACCTGCCCGGGGACAGGGACAAGCTGCTGAAGGCCGGCTGTGAAGAGTACCTGTTGAAGCCGATCGGCACCAACCAGATGCTCGAATTCCTGCGAAAAATCGATGAGAAGTTCCTGAGCACGGAATACGAGCATCTGACCTACACTTCCGTTTTCATGGAAGAAGAGGAACCACAGGCGAAGGCCGCTGTCAGGAAATAAGTACCCCTGCGACATCCCCGATAACCGGATTAACCATCCCCGCGGCACTCCCGAAGCATCTGCCGCGGGGCTTCTTTTTCTGCGGCTGTCTACCACCTCCTCATACCTCCACCCTCGGCCCACGCCCAGCCATTACCCGGCCGCCTCCTCCTGCCTTCTATCGCACCGCCTTCTCCCAGGTTAAGGATAACCTTGACTGAGAAAGGCAAATACTATATCACAACAGGTGCTGTTGTCTTGAGAGTACCTGACTCTCCAGCCCAAGCCTGAATAACCAATTACAGATATTCAAGGAATATGGGACTCGGCATCTTTTTATCAACCCGAAAATCCTGACCAGGGAGCTGATGATGAACGACCAACTTGGAACTGACGAGATTATCTGGAACCTGGCTGATCTCTACCATGGAAGCGACGACCCCGGTATTGACCGGGACCTGGAAAACCTTACCGAAGAAGCCGGAAACATCCGCGATCGATACGAGAACAAAGTTTCGGAACTCGATCCAGCCGAACTGCACGAACTGGTTGCCCGCCTCGAAAGGCTTGCCGCCGGTCTAGGCCAAATCTCCACCTTCGCCTTCCTGAACTTTTCCACCCAGACCGGAAATCCTGAAGCCGGGGCCTGTCTGCAGAAGGTGGAAGAGGCGTCCAGCCGGATCGGCACCCTCACCGTCTTCTTCCAACTGGAATGGAACAATCTTGACCGGCAGCGGGTGGACGAACTCCTCCAGTCCGAAGAACTTGACCATTACCGCCATTACCTGGAAAAACTGCGGGCCTACGCTGACCACATGCTGTCGCCTAAGGAGGAGACCCTGCTTCTGGAAATCGCGCCGGTGGGGGCCTCGAGCTGGACCAAGCTCTTCGAGAAGATAATGGGCCATATCAAGTTCGGGGAAAAGGGGCGCAGCGAGGAGGAGGTGCTGACCGATCTGTACAAGACCGACCGGGAGGTCAGAAAGCAGGCGGCAGCCGAGATGACCGAGGGTCTTGACAGCCAGCTCCACATCCTCACCCATCTCTTCAACACCATTCTGGCCGACAAGATGATTTCCGACCGTCTCCGCTCCTATCCCTCCTGGATAAGCACCATGAATATCCACAACGAAGTCGAGGAAAGCACCGTTGAGGCATTGATTTCCGCCGTTACATCCAGGTATGATCTAGTCCAGCGCTATTACCGGATCAAGGGCAGGCTCCTGGGCCTGGACGAACTCATGGACTATGACCGCTACGCCCCTCTGCCCAATCTGCCGGACACTCTGATCAGCTGGCCGGAATGCCGGGATATGGTCCTCACCAGTTTCCGGCGTTTCTCGCCGAAGATGGCGGAGATTGCCTCCCTTTTCTTTGACCGGAACTGGATCCACGCCCCCGTTCAGGAAGGCAAGAGAGGCGGGGCCTTTGCCCATCCCTGTGTACCGGAGGTTCATCCCTATATCCTGGTCAACTATACCGGCACCTTGAGGGATGTCTCCACCGTGGCCCACGAACTGGGCCATGGCGTACACCAGTACCTGGCTGCCTCAAAGGGATATTACAACGCGAGCACCCCTCTGGTTCTGGCTGAAACCGCCTCGGTCTTCGCCGAACTCATCGTCTTTCATGATCAGCTCGCCCGGATAGACGACCGGACGAAAGAGCGGGCCTTTGTCTGCCAGAAACTTGAGTCCATCTTCGCCACCGTGTTCCGCCAGGTCTCCATGAACCGCTTTGAAAACCTGGTCCATAACCGGAGAAGGGAAAGCGGCGAACTCTCCCAGGAGACCATCAGCGAACTGTGGCTGCAGAGCCAGGAAGAGATGTTCGGCGACTGCCTGACGCTCTCCCGGGATTACCGGATCTGGTGGTCCTACATTCCCCATTTCCTCCATGCCCCGGGATACGTTTATTCCTATGCCTTCGGCGAGCTGCTGGTCCTCTCCCTCTACAAGATCTACCAGCAGGAGGGCAAACCATTCGTCGACAAGTACATCCAGCTTCTGAAAGAAGGGGGGAGCCGGTCGCCCTATGAACTGGCGAAACCTTTCGGCATCGATCTGGAAGATCCCGTCTTCTGGCAGGGAGGTCTTGGAGTGATAGACGATCTTCTCCAAAGTATCGAGAAAGAATAACCCCCCTGGGCCGGTGATGCTGAATATCTTGCAGAGCCACCTGAAATCCCGGATAATGAAGAGATGAAGAAGTCTCATCTCACGGCAGCGGTTCTGGCTGTTCTGCTGCTCATCGTCATCACGGGCATACCCTATCTGGTTGGCCGGGATTCCACCAGGCTGGTGATTACCAGGTATATCGAGGCTGTCTATAATATCGAGCTTGAGACCGACAACCTTCACTGGAGCTGGCTTCCCCTGCCCCACCTGAACGTCTACGGCTCGGTTTTCACCTACAACAGGGGGCTGACCTGCACCCTGCCCCACCTGAAAATCTATCCTGACTGGACCCGGGTTGTTGTGGGAAGAATTGAACCTGACCGCCTCGAAATAACCCGGCCACACTTCGTCATCAAACCGGACCTGTTCAAAAAAGGCCTGGTCGTTCTTCCCAGGCTTCCGGCTGCGGACGTTCTCATGGATGAGGCCTCGCTGAGCCTCGATTCTCCCCAGATCAACGATCTCCCGGCCCTCTCTCTCGACCTGGGCCAGGGGGAACTTGAAATCAAAAACCTGGCCG
>JBEPXR010000309.1:0-3239 GCA_041641775.1 Desulfobia sp.
TGGTATAGTTCTTCATTTTTTGTGAAATCTCACTGGTCCCTTGATTGCAAAGCACCCTTTATCCTGGTTTGATTCCATGATTCTCAATTTCTAATTTCTAATTTCTAATTTCTAATTCAATTAAACCATGTTGACATACAGTGATTATCCCCGGGAGCCGGTAGTTCTGGACAATCTCTCACTCAAGTATATGCAGGAATCGGCTTTTGTCCCTCTGAAGCTTGAAGACGGTGTGCTGCATCTGGCCCTTGCCGATCCCGCCGATTATGGCACCATCGAGGCTCTGGAGCTGGCCTGGGGAGTCACGGTGAAGCCCTATGAAGGCAGGAAGGCCGACATTCTGGATGCGGCTGACCGTCTGTACGGCAGCCAGAGCCAGTCCATGGATACCATCATAGAAGAGGCTGACCGGGATGTGACTGAGATCGCTTCCCAGCGGGAAGATGACGCCGACCATCTCCGGGACCTGGCCCAGGAGGCCCCGATAATCAGGCTGGTCAACCGCCTGATTTTCAACGCCGTGGAGGAGCAGGCCAGTGATATCCATTTTGAGCCCTTTGAACACCGTTTCCGGGTGCGCTACCGGATGGATGGGGTCCTCCAGGAGGTGGAGTCCCCTCCTGTCCGGCTTCAGTCTGCCATTATTTCCAGGGTAAAGATCATGGCCCGCCTGGATATCTCCGAACGGCGCCGACCCCAGGACGGGCGGATAAAGCTCAAGATCGGCGACCGCCAGGTCGATTTCCGGGTTTCCACCATACCGACCCAGCATGGCGAGAGCCTGGTGCTGCGAATCCTCGATCGGGAGTCCCTGATCCTCGATCTCGCCGCTCTGGGATTTCCCGGTTCCCTGCGCCACCAGTATAACGAACTCATCTCTCAGCCCTACGGCATGATTCTGGTTACCGGTCCCACCGGCAGCGGCAAGACCTCCACCCTCTACACCACTCTGGATAAAATCAATTCGCCGGAATACAAGATCATGACCCTGGAGGATCCCATAGAGTACCAGCTGGAGGGGGTCAACCAGATTCAGGTCAACCGCAAGATAGGCTTTACCTTTGCCGGAGGGCTGCGCTCCATTGTCCGCCAGGATCCGGATATCATCATGGTCGGCGAGATCAGGGACCGCGAGACCGCTGATATCGCCATTCAGTCCGCCCTGACCGGTCACCTCCTTTTTTCCACTCTTCACACCAATGACGCTCCCGGTGCGGTCACCCGTCTGCTGGACATGGGAGTTGAGAGCTTCCTGCTCAGCTCGACCCTCCTCGGCGTCCTGGCCCAGAGGCTGGTCCGGCTGATCTGTCCGCACTGCAAGGAAGAGGCGGAGCCGGACGTGAAACTCCTCGATTCTCTCCAGCTCCCGGAGGAGGAATTGAACGGTGTCACCTACTATGCCGGCAAAGGCTGTGATGAATGCAGGAGCACCGGGTTCAAGGGCAGAACCGCAATCTTTGAATACCTGCCGGTCAATGACAAGATCCGGGAGCTTATCCATCAGCAGGCGACCACCGACCAGATCAAGAAGACGGCCAGGGCCGACGGGATGCGGACTCTGCGGGAAGACGGCTGGCGCCGGGTCAAGGACGGGGACACGACGGTATCCGAAGTCCTCCGTGTTACGATTGCTAATTGATAATTAGAAATTACGAATTAGAAATTAGAAATTAAATGAAGTTTGATATGAGAATAGAGGTTTTCAGCAGAGATATTTGCTGTTCCAGGGCTTGAACAACTAACCTGAACAACTGGACAAGATAAATGAGAACGAATGTCATCCAGGAGAAGAGTTATGCATTTGCGCTTCGCATAGTAAATCTATATCGTTGGTTGTCTGAAACGCGTCATGAATACGTATTGAGTAAGCAGCTTCTTCGTTCCGGAACCTCGATAGGAGCAAACGTTGAAGAAGGATTGGGAGGCCAATCAGAACGTGATTTTTATATGAAAATGAATATTGCCTACAAAGAGTCCCGTGAAACCCACTATTGGCTACGCTTAATTAATGATTCAGGATACATAGACGAGAAAGCATTCTGCTCAATAATTTATGATTGCGAGGAGTTGTTAAAGCTTCTCGGTACCATTACCAAGACGATGAAAGATAAGTTATATAGCTGACTGTAAAGATTTATCTAAATGATATTACATATAATTTCTAATTCGTAATTTCTAATTTCTAATTCTTAAAAATGGCATATTTTTCCTACAAAGCTGCGGACCCGGCCGGTAAGGCTGTGAAGGGCGTGCTCGAGGCCCCTGATGAAAAGAGCGCTGCGGCCCGGCTGGATGAGTGGGGGTATATACCCATCAGGATAACTCCTGCCTCCGACAAGGCTGCCGCGGAGAAGGGGGGCCGGAGGCTGACCAACCCTTTCTCGCTGTCCAGGCGGGTTCCCGCCAAGGAAATCATGCTCTTTACCCAAGACCTCTCCGCCCTGTTGAGCGCCGGTCTCCCCCTTGACCGGGCCCTGAAGATCCTGATCGAGTCCGGCGGGGATCGTAAGATCAACGACGTTATCAGAGACATCCTGGGTTTTGTCCAGAAAGGACATTCCCTCTCGGAAGCCCTGGCCCAGCATCCTTCCCTGTTCAGTAATTTCTATACCAATATGGTCAGGGCCGGAGAAGAAGGCGGAGTCCTGGAAGACGTCCTTGAAAGGCTGGGACTTTATCTGGAGTCGGTCCAGGAACTCAAGGATTATATAAAGTCCGCCCTGCTCTACCCCGCTTTTCTGGTTGGCGTGGGCGGTATTTCCATCATCCTGCTGCTGACCTTTGTCATACCCAGGTTTTCCATGATCTTTGCGGACATGGGTCAGGCCCTTCCGCTGGCGACCAGGATTTTGCTTGGTTTCAGTGAAGGTCTTCGGAACTGGTGGTGGCTTTTTCTGGCCCTGATCTTTGGCGGTCTGTTGGCGTTTCGTGCCTACAGCCGCACCGAAACGGGATCCTACCAGCTCGATTCCCTGAAACTGAGGATGGTCCTGGTGGGAAGTCTGAGCCGGCAGATCGAGATCTCCAGGTTCAGCCGAACCCTGGGAACCCTGATCCACAGCGGAGTTCCCATCCTCAAGGCCCTTCGCCTGGTCAAAGACATTATTCCCAATCGGATAATCGCCGAGGGGCTGGAACAGGTGCATGAGCGGGTCAAGGAGGGGGAGTCCCTGGCAGGGCCGCTTTCCGATCAGGATATATTTCCCCCCCTGGCTATCCAGATGCTCACCGTTGGGGAG
>JBEPXR010000310.1:0-1591 GCA_041641775.1 Desulfobia sp.
GGGCATCCTGCACCGAGAATTCTCGATGACCAAGGCCATGGAGGCCGAGGTGGAAACAGTGGTCAGGCAGATGCGCAGAAAGATGATGGTGCTGGATACCATGATCACGGCAGCCCCTCTCCTGGGGATATTCGGCACGGTGCTGGGCATCATCACCTCATTCAAGATGCTCGGCACCAGCGGTATCGCCGATCCCAAGGCGGTCACCGGCGGCATCGCCCAGGCCCTGATCACCACCGCCACCGGTCTGGGCATTTCGATCATCACGGTCTTTCCCTACAACTATTTCAACTCCCGCATCGAGAATGCCCTCCATGTCATGGAAAAGTATGCCACCAGCCTGGAAGTGGTGTATGAGAAACTGAACGGAGGGCCAAAGTAATATGAAGATCCGCCGATCAGTCTACCGTCCCCCCAGAATCGAAATGCTGCCTCTGATCGATATCGTCTTTCTCCTTCTGGTCTTCTTCATTTATGCCATGCTGTCCATGGCGGTTCACCGGGGGATGCAGGTCGATCTTCCGGAGTCCAGCCAGTCCGAAATCGCCGAAGAAAGCCCCCTTTCCGTCTCCATCATCCAGCAAGACGGGAATCTGGCAATCTACCTCAACGAGGAGAGGATTACTCTGGAAGAACTGGGGAGACGCATTACAACGGCTGCCGGTGGCCGGGAAAGGGAAAAGCTTCTTCTCTTTGCCGGGAAAACAGTCTCCTACCAGAACCTCTTCCAGGTTCTCGACCGGATTAAACAGGCCGGCATAACGGATATTTCCCTGCAGGCCGAATTAGAGGAAAAGTAGATGCTCCGGCTGGCCTCGGCCTTCTGTGCCGCCCTGCTCCTTCATCTTCTCCTGATGGGGCTGCCCCTGCCTGACAGTGGAAGACCTCTTACCCCACACGTGTCCCGGGAGGTTACGATCAAGCTGGACGCGACAGTCGAGACCCAAAACGTACAACATATTGAAAAGAAAGATAGTAAAAGCAGTGAACCGGTACCTGAAACCCGGGAGGAACGGCACCCTGCCGCAGAATCCGATATGAGCAGACGGACACCTGAAGAGGTGACAAGGCAGGCAAGCCAGCCAGTGCCTCAACTCAGTCCTGTCCACTACAAAAGGACGGTAACCGAACCTTCTCAGAAACAATCCCCAAAAAGGAGAGCAGAGAAAAAGCACCGGAAAATACAGGGAAAAAAGCCTGAGGTCCAGACTGCAGATAATCCAGGGCCGGCCATTTCTGAGGAAAAACCGGCAGGGACATTATCCGGCCAACCGGAGAAAAAGAGGCAAGCCGAGATGTCGCCCCAGGCCGTCATCCAGGAGGCCAGTCCGCTTTACCGGGAGAATCCCCCCCCATCCTATCCGATCATAGCAAAACGGCGGAGCTGGGAGGGCAGAGTGGTCCTCAACGTTGTGGTCAACCGTCAAGGCCGGGTGAAGATGATAACCGTGAAAAAAAGCAGCGGCTTTGCCGTTCTGGATGAAGCTGCTCTTGAGGCCGTGGAAAACTGGCGGTTCAGACCGGGCCGGCGGGATGGTAAAGTCATTGACATGGAGGTGGAAATTCCAGTGCATTTCAAGCTCGAGTAGCT
>JBEPXR010000310.1:1601-3238 GCA_041641775.1 Desulfobia sp.
TAGCTCCGGCGGGAATATTGCAGGACCGGTCAGGGAAGGCTGCAAAAAAAGATAAACTGCGGATGATATACCCGCTATTAGATCATTGAAGATCGGAGGATTATGTGCGATAATTGGAATACCTTGAGTCTGAAAAGATTTTCGCTATATCGCCTTATTGACCAGTGAAGAGGTGAGGGATGAATCACGATTTTGAACAGGACATTGCCTACGAGGTTCAGAAAGATATCGCTGACCGGTACTTCGGTTTCCGCCGGCTGATAGAACAGGATATCAAGGATTACGGCGACAGGGTTCTGGCCTCTTCAGCCCGTCTGGAGCAGAAGATAGGCTTTGATATGGTCAGAATTTATATTCTGCTGAAAGACCAGGAACTTATCAAGGAGTTTTTTGAAATTACCGGCCTGGAAAAGATGATCTTCTATGATCCTTACCTTACTGAATCTTTATCCATCCAGAAACGGGTCTTCCAAGGGCAGCACGTCCGCGGACTGACCAGGAAAAGCCGTTTCGTCAATATGGTTTTTGACACCTACCGATCTCTTTCGGAACATATTGAAGAATATCGGCGGACCCTGGAAGAACTCATCGAGGAAAGAGAAGCCATCAGTGAAGAAATCGAAACTTTCTACAATAAGAATGACCTCACCACAATTATGAGTTTCATGCGGAGTCTGGGAGACAACCTTTACAAATCGGGGAGCATGGAAGGCGGACTCACCCCCATGACCGGTGAACATCTGGACCACAAAATGAAAATCCATCCCCCCAAGCCCGTGGAAGAGCTTTTACCTGTCCTCCCCCGGGTTCCTCCACTGGAAGAAATCAAGAAACCGCTCAAGAACATCGTCAACCGGGCCTGGCAGCTGCAATCCCCACTGGACATCAGGGATCTCGTCGAGTCCTGAGTCTTCCCGGTGCAGCTCTCCACTCATGAGAACCGGACCGGCTCTTCCCCTTGTTCCGCTCACTCTGGCGCTGCTCCTCTCGGCCTCACCCCTTCAAGCTTCCGGTTCGAGCGGTTATGTTGTCTGGGTGACCGATGGAGACACCCTGACTGTACTCGATTCCAATCTGGACTTTACCACTATCCGGATCTACGGTATTGACACTCCGGAAAAGGGCCAGCCTTACGGTTATATGGCATATGCCTACACCGCATACAGGTCGCTGGCCCGCAAGGTCAGGATAGATCCCGTGGAAAAAGACCGTTATGGCCGCCTGGTTGCACGTCTTACGGTAAACGGTGAATCTCTTGCCGCCCTTCTGATTAAACGGGGGGCAGCCTGGGTTTATGACAGGTATTGCCGGAGCCCGGAATGCCCCAGACTCCGCAGACTGGAAGAAGAGGCCAGATCCGCGGAGAAGGGTCTGTGGGGCTGGACCGCCGAACCGATACCACCGTGGGTCTGGCGGCACAGGAGACGTTAGAATTCAATACCCTTCATGGCTTTTATCCCGGCCTGATAGGGATGTTTAATCTCCTTCATTTCGGTAACCAGATCAGCCGCCTCGATCAGCTGCTGATTGTCACTCCTGCCGGTGATGACCAGATGGACGTTCGCCGGACGCTGCTCGAAAAGCGATTTTACCTCTGACCATTCCACCATCCCATAGTTGAGAAGGTAGGTGAATTC
>JBEPXR010000311.1:0-3209 GCA_041641775.1 Desulfobia sp.
TGTGGTGGGGCAGATGATATCCGACATCAAGACCGGCGTTGTTCTTTTCGTAGTCGAAGATATGATCGGAGTAGTGGGTGTCCTCTACCTGATCGGCATACAGGCTGGAGTCGTTTTCCTTGTCCAGGTAGGTATAGTAAACTTTGGTATCCAGATCACTGGTCGGCCGGGAGGACAGGGCAATGGAGCCCTTGGTATAGATGTATTCTCCCTCAAAGCTGCTGTTAAGGTTTCCGAGGTGCAGTTCCTCGGCCGAAAAATCATTGTCTATTCTAGCGTAGCTCGCCCGTACAGCCAACAGGGATTGCAGAGGCAGGCCCCGCCAGCTCAGGTTTCCAGCCACTTTGCCGTAATCGTTATCCGGAGGCAGCGCCAGGATTTCACCTGTGTTGGGCTGAGTCATGGAGTTGTTATTGTTGTCAAAAGTGCTCCAGTATCCCTGGATGGATGCCTGGAGTTTCTTGCTGCGGTATCCACCTTGAAAGGTGAGATCGTCGGTGGTGTAATCAACAGGTTCAGGCATTTCGGTGCTGAGCCAGAAATCACCGCTGCCAAGGGGTTTGACTCCGTCCTGCTCGCGACGCTGGATTCCCATAGTGACATAGAAGGGGGTTTCCAGCGAGATCCGTACCTGGCCGCCGTACTCTTCCCTGTTGACGGAATAGTCAAAAACGGACCAGTCGGTTACATTGATGGAATTTATATCGACATCCAGATTGCTGTCGCCGATTCCGCCATAGGGAGCTCTGGCATCGAAGCTTATATTATGGGGAATTTCATCGTAGAAGAATTTGTAGGAAAAGTTGCCAAAATCAGTACCTTCGAGGAGGTATGACTGATCATCCAGGCCGATATTGCCGCTCCTGAACCTGAGATAGTGGGAACCCTGTTGCACATCAAGGTCGATTCCCCCGAAAAAATCATCATCTAAATCCCGGTATTCAACGAAATGGGCCCTGTTGTCCTCATCCTGACTGTCAACCACACGGTAACCGGCTTCTATGGTGCCCTGGACCTTGGCCTCCTGTTCATCCTGGGCGAAGGCCGGCGAGGTGAGCAGGGAAAAAATAACCAGCGAGTAAAAACATTTTTTCATCTCTCCCTCCCTTATCTTGTAAGACCATGGTTTTCGAAATGGGTACTGCCGTGAATATTGCCATGACAGTTCAGGCAGGAACGGGCGACAAACCCAATGCTTCTGAATCGCTTTGCTCCAAAGCCCGAATCCTCATCGTAGGCCCGATTTGCGTGAAGAAGTTCGGGATTACTGTGGCAGTCCTGGCAGAGATTGACGACCTTTTCTCTCATCAGGTTTTCATGCCTGCTGCCATGGGGAGTGTGGCAGATGGAACAGTCTTCCTCAACCGGCGGATGTTCCCAGATAAAAGGCCCGCGTTTCTCGGCGTGGCACCGATAGCAGAGCTGGTTGATATTATCCTCGGTCAGCATGTTGTGAGCCAGGCTGCCGTGGCTGTTGTGGCAGTCGCTGCACTCAATCTTATTTTCCCTCAACGGATGATGGGAGATCTTGCTTGCCGCCATCCTGACGGACCCATGGCAGTGGTAGCAGACCGCCGGCTCGTCAACTTCAGGATTGCCGATGTGAATTGTGTGGCAGTCGACGCAGGCCACTTCGTTGCTGCTGTGGCTGCTCATATCCCATAGTGAGACATGGGGTGAGGAGTCATGACATTTCAGGCATTGCCTGTTTAACTCGGTGGTTTCCCGTTCTGATTCCTTGCTAAAGGAGATGATGGTCTCCGGAGACGGATTGTTCAGGTGGGGATCCGCACTGCCGTGGCAGGAATGGCAACTGGAAGTTTTATCGGTCCAGGCCCGGGCATGATAGGAAGTCTGAAAATCATCGGTGATCTGTTCATGACAGCCGGCACAGATGGGAGAATCGGCCAGGGCCATCGTGACAGGAGATGCGCCCCAGAAAAGCGCCGCCAGTCCAATTAATAAGAGTCTGTTTTTCCCGCGTTTGGGCATGCTCTCCTCCTTCTCCATATTGCATGAATCACTGATTCCGCATGACAGGATCCTTGTTCGTCTGCCAGCAGAGGTTCCAATTCTTTTCAAGATCAGCCTTGCTTTTATTTAACCGTTTGCGATGTCAGCGTAAAGTACTAAAAAAAGGGCCGCCCTTGGGGCAGCCCTTTCGGTTTTGGTTAACCTCTCTTAATTGCCGCTGGGCCGGCTTTCGACAGGTGTGCCTCCAAGGGCTTCTACTGAGTCATACAGGATCTGGCCCATGTATGTTCCATTGTGGATATAACCACAGGGTTCTTTCAGGAAAACCTGGTAGTTGTAAGCCGCTGAAGCGAGAGTCTCATCCCAGGTTTCAGTCCCGTCCCAGTATGGGTAGCCGTCCAGTTGTACAGCTGTCATACCGTTGGCAGCGGCATAACTCTGGATTTCGGTAAGAAGCTGGTTGCCGAGGGCGGTAATGACATTATGCTGGGCTCGAGGTGAACCACCCAGGGTTTCAAAGGAGTTGCTCTCCCCGTGACACCATTCGCAGACGAAAAGCTGCGGTGTGAAAACGTGTTTGGCCTGGTCATCCGTCTGTATGTGGCAGCCGGTACAGGTGCTCAGGGAAGTGGGGTGGGCCGGAAACATGTTCTGGCCGGCATAGGTCTTGCCGGGATACTCAAACCCGGCGGTAACCTCCGAGCCGAAAAATACCGCGGCTGCCGGGAAGTAGTGGATGTTACTGAAATCCCCGGCTTCCACGCTTTCTCCCGATTGTCTGCCCTGATGGCAGTTCATGCAGAGCTGGCTGTCGTTGTTCAGAGAAACCTGATCTCCTGAAGGGAACGTCACGCTGCTGCCGGTATCTCTGATCTCGGTAAAGACAGGTTGGTCGTCGGAGTCCACAGCATGGCAGTTGGTGCAGGCCATGCCGTCAGTGCGGAATTCAGTGGCCCGGATGTTGCCGTGTTCCAAAAATTCGGACAGGCCGTTTAAGCCGTGACACTTGGAGCATCTTGCCGAGACCTCACCGTCTTCATCCCAGTGCCGGTGGGCGTCCTTGGAGCCGTCAAAGTGAGGACCGTCGCCCCGGCTCAATCGGTTAAGGTTGATTCTGTTGGACGAATCAAGGGCCTCGTTGAGGTCTTCAATCGAGTCGTAGAGAATTTCGATGACGTACTTGGCGTTATGGGCAAAGGCGCCTGGATCTTTCTGGGATGCCTGGTAGTTGAAGG
>JBEPXR010000312.1:0-3193 GCA_041641775.1 Desulfobia sp.
AATCTGGAAATCCTTTACCGCCCTCCTCCATGGGCTCGAAGCAGGGAGAAAAGAGTAGAAAATGGACCTGCTCCTCAAAAACCTCTGCCTCATGCTGCTGACCTGTTTTCTAACGTCCTTGCCCTGGGAGGGGGAGGCAGGAAATGAAACCGGGAATTCAAAGTATCCTCAGCGCATAGTTACCCTGGGGCCGATCGGCACCGAGAACATCTATCTCCTGGAGGCCCAGGACCGCCTGATCGCCAATACGGTTTTCTGCGTCAGTCCGCCGGAGGCCAGGAATAAAGAGAAAATAGGCACACTGATCCAGGCCAATATCGAGAAGATCGTCAGCCTCAGGCCCGACCTGGTGGTGGCCACCTCACTCACCAGGCCGCGCCAGGTTGCACGTCTCAAATCCCTCGGAATCAGGGTGGTCCGATTTACTCAGCCTGCCAGTTTTCAGGAAATCTGCAGCCAGTTTCTCGAACTTGGACAGTTGCTGGGCAAAGAGGATAAAGCCCGGCGGATAGTAAGCGAAGCGAGATCCCGGGTGGAAGCTATCCGGGAGCGGACCGAAAATCTTGAGAAAAAAAAGGTGTTCCTGCAGATCGGTACCCGGCCGCTCCATGCCGCGGTTGAAAGTTCCTTCACCCATGATTTTATCAGACTGGCAGGCGGTATAAACATCGCGGCCGGGGCAAGTTCGGGCATTTACAGCCGGGAAAAGGTCATAGAGCAGAACCCGGACGTTATCATTATCGCCATGATGGGTTCCCAGAACAAGGCGGGAAAAGAAGAAAAAGAGATGTGGCAGCGCTACAGATCCCTCGATGCCGTACAAGAGAACAAGATTTACCTGGTCGATACGGACCTCACCTGCAGCCCCTCACCCCTTGATTTCGTCAAGGCCCTGAAAACAATAGCAGGCCTGATTCACGGATATGGAAAATTCGATGACTGAGAAAATCGGACATAAGGCCGGACGGCACCGCCGCCTCCTGGCTATACCCCTGCTGGTTCTGCTTCTGATTCTGGTCTGCTTTGCGGCTCTGGCCCTGGGAACCACCTCCATTCCCCTCAACGAGCTGGTCAGAATCCTCACCGCAGCCCTGTTGTCTTCCCAGGACGCTCTCGATCCCGTTCACACCATTCTCCTTGATATCAGACTGCCGCGGATTATTCTGGGGATCGCCGTAGGAGGATCACTCAGCCTGGCGGGGACCATCCTGCAGGGACTGTTCCGCAATCCCCTGGTTGAACCCTACACCCTGGGCATTTCCGGCGGAGCCTCCCTCGGGGTCTGTCTGAGCATCATTTTTTCCTGGCAGGCCCGGTTCGGAGCCCTTGCCTATCCCCTCTCAGGATTTGCCGGAGCCCTCCTGGTCATGTCATTTGTTTACGGAGTGAGCGGATTCCGCAAGAGAATGCGAATCAGGGATATGCTGCTTATAGGGGTCATGATCAGTTTCATCGCCTCCTCCCTGGTCATGCTGCTGATGGCGGTCTCCCGTTCGGAGGACCTGAATTCGATTGTCTTCTGGATAATGGGCTCCCTGGATGAACCGGACCGGGGACTTATACTGTTCACCACAGTCTTCGCCCTGGTCGGATTATTCTGCAGCTATCTCTTCTGTCATGACCTCAACGGCATGGCTCTGGGAGAGGAAGAGGCCGCCCATCTGGGAATCAGGGTGGAAAGAACCAAGCGGCTTCTCTTCCTGCTCGCCTCCCTGCTTACCGGCATCAGCGTTTCCGTGGCCGGGGTAATCGGTTTCGTCGGTCTTGTCATCCCCCATTTCATGAGGCTTCTTCTGGGCCCGGACCATCGCCTGCTTCTGGCCGCCGCTTTTCTTGGAGGCTCCGCTTTTCTCATTCTCTGTGACACCATGGCCCGCACCATCATTTCCCCGCTGGAGCTGCCGGTCGGAGTAGTGACAGGCATTATCGGCGGTACAGTTTTTATTTTCACCCTGACCCGCAAGAAGGTAACCCTATGAAGGAGATGATCCAGGCCGAAAACGTAAGCAGCGGCTACGGCAGGGATACCGTCCTGACCGGCATGGATTTTCTGGTCCGGGAAGGTGAAATAGCCTCCATTATCGGGCCCAACGGCTCAGGAAAGACCACTTTACTGCGGAGTCTTTCCGGTATTCTTCCCATCAAGAAAGGCCGAATTGTTCTTGACGGGCGCGACCTGAAGGATCTCAGCCAAAAGGAACTTGCCCGTCTTGTAGCTGTTGTGGGCCAGCACCAGGAGGTCCCCGCTCTCACCGTGGCAGAATATGTTCTCCTGGGAAGAATGGTGCATTACAGGCCTTTCCAATTCCTGGAGTCCAGGCACGACCTGGAGATTGCCAACCATTATATGGAGCTGACCGGCATCCTGGAGAACCGCCACCTGCTTCTCAACGAATTGAGCGGGGGACAGCAGCAGCTGGCGGCCATCGCCCGGGCCCTGGTCCAGGAGCCTTCCATACTGCTGCTGGACGAGCCGACCTCCCATCTGGATATAGCCCATCAGGTCGGCATCCTCGACCTGATTCTTGATCTGAATACAAGCCTGAATCTCACCGTCCTCATGGTCCTGCATGATCTCAATCTGGCGGCCGAATACTCCAACAGACTGCTTCTCCTGAAAAGAGGAAATCTCTACAGTCAGGGTACCCCCGAAAAAACCCTGACCAGACAGGCCATTGAGGAGGTATATCAAGCCGGGGTCACCGTTCTGGAAAATCCGCTTTCCGGCAGACCTTACGTCATTCCGGTTACCAGAAGAACGGCCGGAAAAGGGCGGTCCTGAAAAACAACATTGAGCCCAAGTTCTTAAGGAGGTAGTTCTATGTGGGAGATTATTCAAAGCGGTGGTCCTGTCATGTGGCCCCTGCTCGCCTGCTCCCTGGTTTCCCTGACGGTGATTATTGAAAGGGGCCTTTTCTGGATCAGTATCGAAAAGAGCCGAAACCGCGAACTCATGGATGAGGTGCTCTGCATTGCCGAAAAAGGGGACTGGGAGTTGATCCGCCAGAAAACCAAGGGCTGCCGGGACTTCGTCATCAAGGTCCTGGTCGTGGGCATCCTGCACCGCGAATTCTCGATGACCAAGGCCATGGAGGCCGAGGTGGAAACAGTGGTCAGGCAGATGCGCAGAAAGATGATGGTGCTGGATACCATGATCACGGCAGCCCCTCTCCTGGGGATATTCGGCACGGTG
>JBEPXR010000313.1:0-3193 GCA_041641775.1 Desulfobia sp.
GGGATGGTTAATCCGGTTATCGTGGATGTCACAGGAGTACTTATTTCCTGACAGCGGCCTTCGCCTGTGGTTCCTCTTCTTCCATGAAAACGGAAGCGTAGGTAAGGTGCTCGTAATCCGTGGTCAGGAACTTCTCATCGATTTTTCGCAGGAACTGGAGCATCTGGTTGGTGGCGATCGGCTTCAACAGGTACTCTTCACAGCCGGCCTTCAGCAGCTTGTCCCTGTCCCCGGGGAGGTAATTGGCGGTCAGTGCCCAGATCGGGATGTTCGCGGTGTCCCGGTTGGTTTTGAGGGTGGAGACCATCCCGAGGCGCAGAGGAATATGGGTATTCAGAAGAATCAGGTCAGGAATCCGCTTGGCGGCGAGGTCCGCCGTCTCCTCATCGTTGACCGATTCTATCACCGTGTACCCTTTAAGGGTAAGTGTGGTCTGCAGAAGCTGCTGGGTCCGCTGTTCATCTTCTTCAATCAAAATAGTTGTCATGATGTGACTCCTTCCGCCGGTAAAGCCGGCAACTTGGTATAAGAACCCGATACGTTCGGGCCGTGTTCTAATTGGTCATTGCTTTTTCCATGCTCACCTTCGCCGTAATGTCCCGCAGGACGTGAACGGCCCCGGTAACCTCTCCGTCGCTGTCCACTATGGGATGCACCTCGTCTTCAAGATAAAGGTCGTCCACCGGCAGGGCCACCGATTCCTTTCTGCGGGTTTGCTCCATTCTGGCAAAAGGGCACTCCGCAGGGATCTTTCCGTCCTTGTGGAAGAGAGCTGCGCAGGTCTGGCCGAGAATATCTTCGTAGGGTTGATTCAGGAAGTCGCGCATGGCCTGGTTGCACCTGACGACCCGGCGGCCATCGTCCAGAAGGGCGATCATGTCGGTAATGGTGTCAAAGGCGGTTTTCCACTCCCGGGCGGCATGTTCGAGAATCCTGCTTTTTTCCTGGTGTTTGATGAATCCCCTTGCCTTGGCGGAGAGGTGTTTGGCATCAACCGGTCTTTTCAGGAAATCAGACAGTTTGACTTTGTAGCCTTTCAGTTTCTCGCTCTCCTTTTCCGGGGAATCGGAAATAAAAATCTTCGATATCCCGCGGGTGCGGTGATCGCTGTTCAAGCGTTTAAGCAGGGCGTAATCATTGATCTCAAGCATCCGGGCGTCCAGGATGGCTACGGCGAATTCGTGCCGCAGACAGGCGGCCATGGCCTCGATGTCGTTTTCAGCCTTGACGATTTCAGCGCCGGTGTCCTGCAGTTTTTTTTCGAGAAGAGCCATGTTGTTCTCGACATCGTTGACTACCAGGATTTTGGAGGGATTGTTCATGGTCCGCTTTTTCTCCTTTCTCATGTTCATATCATTTTCAGGTCCTAATATCTCAGGTATCGAGGTGGCGCAGTTCCATCTCCAGTTCTTCCAACGGGACGGGTCTGCAGACGAAACTGTGAATGGCATCGGTCGCCCCGCATTCCAGCGGCACCGGAAATCCGTCCGGGGCAATTATGATAAGCGGAATGCCCGGAAAGGAATCGGTCACCTTTTCCAGCCTGGAGATCTGGATGAGGCGGTCCAGACCACGATCGGTCATTGCCGAGATTCCCACGATCATCACATCCGGCCTGCCTACTGAATCGCCGAAAGGCTTGAGATCGTCTGGGTCGTTAAAGATTACTGTATCGTAGCCCACATCGTTGAGAAAGTCAGAGAAGACTTCACCCTCCGCGCCCGGGCAGTTATAAATCCATACATCCATGGGTTTTCCTCAAACGAAGCATATTTTTCAGGGTCGTGTTCACCGGCAAACAGTAAACACATTTTGCACCGGGAATCGGCTGACATAACTGTCTGCTATATAGAGCAAGAGGCGTGCCATGGAGAGGAAAATTGTAGAGATTGGTATATGAAGGGGGATTGGAGCCTGGAGGGCTCAATGGGAATCGAAAAAGTGGACAGGTTTTGGCACATTGTGTTAACACTTAGTGCCAAAACCTGTTTGAAAGTTGCTAACTTCCGGGGTCGGTTTGAGGTTGG
Source organism: Desulfobia sp. (assembly GCA_041641775.1). Classification (GTDB taxonomy): domain Bacteria; phylum Desulfobacterota; class Desulfobulbia; order Desulfobulbales; family SURF-16; genus JAWLDV01. Next base: position 2,028 of record JBEPXR010000313.1, read on the forward strand.
AAGTACAAAGCGGTGATCCGGCTCAACGGTCGAGATCGTACCTCTCGATCTTGTAGCGCAGGGTGGAATAGGGCATACCCAGCTCCCGGGCCGCCTGCTTGCGGTTCCACTTGCAGGCCTCGAGGGCCTTGAGCAGACGGTCGGCTTCATCATCGTCCGGTACCGGCTCCGAATTGCCCTTCGGAGTCCCTGTTTTTTGAGTGGTAAGATGATCAAGGCAGTCAGCATCAATGGGGCCGGGTACATTGCGGCTCCGGCAGACAATGCAGGCCCTTTCGATGATGTTGCGGAGCTCCCTGACGTTGCCTGGATAGTTATGGCGGTTGAGCACCTCCCTGGCCTCGGGTGTAAAACCCTTGTATCCGCAGCTTTTCTGCCGTTCGATATTGGTCAGGAAATACTCGGCCAGGGGGATGATATCCTCAGGGCGTTCCCGGAGGGGGGGGGAATGAATCTGGTAGACGTTCAGGCGGTAGAGCAGGTCGCTCCGGAATTCTCCCCTGTTGACGGCCTCTTCCAGGTCCAGGTTGGTGGCTGTTATCACCCGGAGAGAAACCTTGATATCCCTGGAGCCCCCTACCCGCCTGAAGCTCCGGGTTTCCAGTACCCTGAGCAGGGCGGCCTGGGAGGTCGGGGCCAGGTCGCCGATCTCATCGAGAAACAGGGTGCCGCCGTCAGCCAGTTCAAAGGCTCCGGCCCTGTCCTCGGTAGCCCCGGTGAAAGCGCCCTTCTGGTGGCCGAAGAGCTCGCTTTCCATGAGATTTTCCGGGATGGCCGGGCAGTTGACCGCTATAAAGGGGCTTGCCTCTCCGGCGGCCTCCAAATGGATGGATCGGGCAACCACCTCCTTGCCGGTTCCGGTTTCGCCGGTGACCAGAATCGTGGTGCACTCGGATAGGACCGCTTCCTGGATCTGGCGGCGGACTGCCCGGGCAGCCGAACTGACTCCCACGAATTCCCAGAGAGTCTTTCCCGCCTGGGAAAAATGCTGGATGCCCCTGATGGTGTCTCGCAGATGTCTGCCCTCCTGGCGAAGCCTGCGGAGACGTATGGCCTTGGCCATGACCGCGTCCAGCTCCTCCAGTTTGACCGGCTTGACCAGGAAATCGGCGGCATCCCTCCGTAGGGACTCTATGGCCGTCTCCATGTCGGCGTGGCCGGTGATG
>JBEPXR010000314.1:0-3188 GCA_041641775.1 Desulfobia sp.
GAATGGAGCCCTGCGGACGATGACTGGAAGCTCCCGGAAGGCTGGGAGGAAATCATCCTCAACGGCCTGAAGGAGAGACTCGAAAAATTCCGCGCCCTGCAGATCTTCATGGACTGCTGTGTCCGCTGCGGAGCCTGCGCCGACAAATGCCACTTCTTTCTGGGCACCGGCGACCCTAAAAATATGCCGGTTCTGCGGGCCGAACTCCTGCGCTCGGTTTACCGCAATGATTTCACCACGGCCGGGAAACTCCTGGGCAAAATGTCAGGTGGCCGGCCCATGACCTTCAAGGTTTTGAAAGACTGGTTCATGTATTCCTACCAGTGCACGGAATGCCGGCGCTGCTCGGTCTTCTGCCCCTACGGGATCGACACCGCAGAGGTGACCATGATGATGCGGGAGCTTCTGCACCTGGTTGGTGTCAATACCAACTGGATCCTGGAGCCGGCGGCCAATTCGAATCGGACCGGTAATCATATGGGTCTGCAGCCTCACACCTTTAAGGAGAACGTTGAGTTCCTGGTCGATGACATCGAGGAAATTACCGGAGTGAGAGTTGAGCCGACCTTCAACCGCAAGGGCGCCGAAATACTCTTCATCACCCCTTCCGCCGATGTCTTTGCCGAGCCGGGTATCTACACCTGCATGGGCTATCTGCTGCTCTTCCACTATCTCGGCCTCGACTATACCTGGTCCACTTACGCCTCGGAGGGGGGAAATTTCGGTCTCTTCACCTCCAATGAGCTGATGAAGAAACTGAACGCCAAAATGTATGCAGAGGCTCAAAGACTGGGAGTCAAGTGGATCCTCGGCGGCGAATGCGGCCATATGTGGCGGGTCGTCCATCAGTTCATGGATACAATGAACGGCCCGGCTGACTTCATGGAGGTCCCGAGGTCGCCGATAACCGGAACCACCTTCGACAATGCGGCTGCGACCAAGATGGTCCATATCAGCGAATTTACTGCCGACCTCATCAAGAACGACAAGCTGAAGTTCGATCCTCAGCGCAACGCCCACCGGATACCGACCTGGCACGACTCCTGTAACGTCTCCAGGGCCATGGGCATGCTGGAGGAACCCCGTTACATTCTCGATCATGTAGTTCCCAAGTGGTACGAAATGCCGGAGAATACCATCCGGGAAAAAACCTTCTGCTGCGGCAGCGGGACCGGGCTCAACACTGGTGAAATTATGGAGTTGAGGATGAGGTCCGGTCTTCCGAGAGCCAATGCCGTAGAGCATGTCAGAGACAAGTTCGGGGTCAATACCCTCGCCTGTATATGTGCAATTGACCGGGCTACCTTGAGCAATCTGATGGATTACTGGACTCCTGATGTAGAGGTGGCCGGTCTGTCAGAACTCGTTGGCAACGCCCTGGTTTTTGATGACGAAAAAGAGAGGGAGACGGGACTCCGTTTCGAGCCTCTTGCAGGGACGGAGGAGAGTGACGATGTATAATCCAGGAAGAATTATCATCAGTTTGGTCATATTTGTGGGCCTGATGCTGTTTGCCTTTATCTACAACATCGGCAACGACAAAAAGCCCCCGGAGCTGGCAAAGCCGCCGGCGCAATATGAAAATTGCGTCAAACCGGTCAAGGAGATAAGGGAATCCCACATGGTTCTCCTTAACGAGTGGCGGGATGAAGTCATCAGGGAAGGCAACAGGAAGAAAGTGGAGATAGACGGCAAATTCTATGAAAAGAGTCTGCAGAACGGTTGCCTGCACTGTCATAAAGAGAAAAAGAAATTTTGTGACAGGTGTCATGTGTACGCTTCAGTCAGACCCTACTGCTGGGACTGCCATTTCGATCCCTCCGCTGTTGACAAGACATTCACCCCGTCGGCCCAGGGAAGTGAGGAAAAGGCGAGTACAAGTCATGAGGAGGTTCACTGATGGATAAGACACGTAGGAAATTTCTCAAAATCGCCGGCCTGTCCGCTGCGGCAGGAGTCGCCGCTCCGGTAGGCCTGGACAGACTGCTGGGCAAAAGCGCCAGGGCAGCGAGCCAGCAGCACGGGGAAGGTAATGCGGCGCACGATGAAAAGCTTGGTCCTGAAAGGGCGTACACCGGTAAAAGATACGGGATGATAATAGATGTCCAAAAGTTCATTGATAACCCTGGTCTGGCTCAGAAGTGTATCAAGGCGTGCCACAGTTATCACAACGTCCCTGAATTCGGCAATCATAAAGATGAGATCAAGTGGATCTGGACCGATGACTTTGGCAATGTTTTCACGGGGCAGAGTACCTATAAGCTCAGCGACGAGATGCAAAATGCCGAAATTCTGTCGCTCTGCAATCACTGCGACAACCCACCCTGCGTACAGGCCTGTCCGACCAAGGCCACCTTCAAGAATGAAGACGGTGTAATCATGATGGACTTCCATCGCTGTATCGGCTGCCGCTTCTGTATGGCTGCCTGCCCTTACAGTTCCAGGAGTTTCAACTGGCGTGATCCAAGACCTTTTATCGATAAGGTCAACGATCAGTTTCCCACCAGAATGCGCGGTGTGGTAGAGAAATGCAGTTTCTGCGCCTGGCGTCTGTCGTCCGGCAAGGATCCTCTCTGTGTGGAAGCCGCAGGAGATACCAAGGCCATGATCTTTGGCGACCTGAACGATCCTGACTCGGAAGTCAGCCGGGTGCTTAAATCAAGATTCACTATCCAGCGGAAACCTGGCCTGGGCACCAAGCCCTCGGTTTTCTACATCATATGAGATGAGGTGATAAGTCATGTTAGAAAAAGCTCTAAAAGGAAGCGGATTATACTGGGGCTGGATCGTCGTCCTGCTTGTTATCATGGCAGTGGGAGGAATAAGTTATACAGTCCAGTATAACTATGGTCTGGGTGCCACCGGCATGAGCCGGGATGTAAGCTGGGGGGTCTATATAGCCCAGTTCACCTTTCTGGTCGGGGTAGCTGCCGGTGGTTTGATGGTGGTTCTTCCCTACTATCTGCATAATTATAAGGAATTTGGCCGGATAACCATACTCGGTGAATTCATGGCCATATCGGCTGTCATCATGTGCCTGCTCTTCATCGTGGCCGATCTCGGCCAGCCCCTGCGGCTCATGAATGTTCTTCTCCATCCCACGCCAAGTTCAATGTTGTTTTACGACATGATCGTCCTCAACGGTTATCTTCTGCTCAACCTGATCTGCGGCTGGGGAGTTCTGCAGG
>JBEPXR010000315.1:0-3167 GCA_041641775.1 Desulfobia sp.
ATTTCGGCAGTATCCCGCTGCACCTCTTCTGCCGCCTTGTAGTCGGCAGGCCGTGGTTTCCTGGTGGAGTGGAGATAGAGGATTACCCGTCTTTCGTCGGGACTGGCCAGGAAATCCAGGGTCTGGCAATGCCCGAGAAGATGAGTCATGGATGGCAGGTGGAGAATCCTCTCCAGCACCAGCGTGATCTCCGGGACCGCCAGATGGCAGGTGGTGACGGGCTCTATGCTATGGGTTCGAAACCGGAAGTATCCTGGTTGACCGTCTTGATTGATGCGCAACCGGATGCGCTGTCTGTATTCGAAAGGATCACTCGAGGGGCAGGGGTCCGACCAGATACGGGTGAGATGTTTTGCACTCAGTACGACGCCTGATTGCAGGAGGTGTTCCCTGAGAATTTCAGCCTTGAACCGAAGCTGGTCACCAATCTCAAGGTGCTGAAAGTCACAGCCGCCGCAGCTTCCGTAATAGAGGCAGGCAGGATCTTTCCGCAGGGGTGACGGCCGGAGTATTTCGACCAGGCGGGCTTCCAGGTAGTCCTTTCGCTGCCTCACCGGTTTAAGACGTACTTCTTCCCCCGGAAGGACCAGGGGGGTCATGACAACCTTGCCGTCGGGCAGCCGGCCCAGTCCATAGCCGCCGGAGACGATTTTTTCAATGATTGCAGTCACTGAAACCGGCATTGTGCAGTCCTGTTTATGTTTTTTCCGATGCTTTTTCATGACCAGGGGATGTTGTGTTCGAAAGAAGGACAGATCAGGTGAAGAGAGGGTGTGCAATATATTTCACATAAGGAGGTGGTATGCACTCGCCATTGGAACTTTCTTTCACACTGAATCAGATGTAAATTTTTTATTACCTGTTAACCTTTTTAATTTAATGCAGAATTATGGATAATAGGATGTGGCATGTATATTGCTGTATGTTTTTGTAAAAGAATTTTGTATATTCTTTCAGCATGATATATTCAATTGAAAAATAAGTTAACCTGAAATTGGGAAAAGGAGCTCGAAGATGAAAAATCATTACAGAAAGTATCTTTTGGCATTACCTCTTGTCGTCTTATGCTGTCCGGCTGTTTCACGTGCTCTTCCCGCTTCCTCCGCTGATCTCTGGGACGTCAGCCAGGGAACGGCAGTCACCGGGACAAGTGGAGCACTTCATTACTCCGACTCCTACCGCTCATACGTTGAGAACATTTTCGGTGCCAGCGGCGGAATAGAGGGCAGTAACACTCTTTTCAAGGATTATATGTCCCCCTACTTCACAGGAGGCCCCGTGCCTGCGGGATATGCCCATTACGTTGAATGGAATACGCCAGCAGATGTCACGATAAGAAGTTTCAATCTTTTGGCATATAATGAAGGTATGGACCGGCGGGCATTCAATCATTTTGAACTTTACGCCGATACCGGTTCAGGATGGCAGAGCCTTTTTCAACAGGACTTCGCGGCATCTCCAGAAAATCCCGATGGATACGGCGGCAGTCCAACTAATACGGATTCCAACTGGCTGGAGCTCGAGGTTGATCTCAGCAGTCCGGTAACAGCACAGGATTTCCGGGCAGAATTCATCCAGGCACCTTGGACCTCTTCCAATGCCATTGGACCAAGAGTCCTTGAACTCGACGGCTATGATACCTTTCTTGATGGATCTTCAGGGGCAGGGAATCCCATCCCTGAACCCACCACCATGCTGCTTTTCGGATCAGGTCTGATAGGCCTGGCGGGATTGGCAAGAAGGAGCGGGAAAAAGTAATTCATCAGTCAGTTGATAACAACCGCTGGGGCAGGGCCGTCTGGACCCTGCCTTTTTTATTGGAAAAATGCCCTGTCGATCAAATTTCCCCACTTTTCTCTGGGGGCAAAAGTGGAAAGATCCCTTTCCCAGTAGAGTAATTGGCCGCATTCTCTTGCCTTAGCGAATTGCCGTTGACATAAGTAAGCGGTTTCACTAGCCTGAAAATAGCAGGCAATCTATTTCATCCAGAATAATCCGAGCATCACTGAAAGATCGATGAAAAAATATGGCAGAAGGGCATTTCTGGCCATCCTGGCTGCAATAGGCGCGGCCTACGGCATGTTCAGGAGCTGGCACAGCCTGAAGGTCTTTTTCAAGGAATCGGAAGAAAAGGTTGAGGCCAGAAGCAGGGAGAATCCGTACATCCTCGGCGGCAAATCTCTGGTCGCCATAGCCGGAGGAACTGATCTGACGGGGATGGTTGAGAAGGCGGTCTCCTTGATCGGGGGATTCGAAGCCCTTGAGCTTTCCGGAAAGTCCGTCCTGGTCAAACCCAATGTTGTCGGTTCCAGAGAAAACCCCACCACCACCAATCCGGAGCTGGTCGGAGCCGTTGCCCAACTGCTGTACAGTCATGGTGCCGCCAAAGTCTATGTCGGCGATATGTCGGCCTTGATCAGGGGCGGGACGGCCGGGAATATGGAGGCAACCGGCATTGCCAGGGCCGCCCTCCGGGCCGGGGCCGAAGCCGTTTATTTTGAAGACCACGGCTGGGTCAGGGTTCCAGTGGACGGCAGACATCTCCGGGAAGTTGAGATCAGCGAATGGTTTTTTAAAGTGGACCGGGTTATCAATCTTCCGGTCATCAAGACCCACCAGTATGCCGGTTATTCCATCTGTCTCAAGAATCTGGTCGGGGCCACTCATTTCAGCCAGAGACCTTACCTGATCGACCGAGACCACTGGGAGGAGGTGGTGGCTGAACTCAATCTGGCCTTCAGTTTCCCCCTTCATATAGCAGACGGGACCAGGATCATGGTGGAAGGCGGTCCCTGGCAGGGAACGGTCAGGGAAACCAACCTGGTCATGGCTGGGGGAGATCCCGTGGCCTGTGATGTGGCGGGGCTGGCTATTATCAAGTCCTTCGACCGCTGGGAGAGGCTGAAAGACACCTCCCCCTGGCAGATGCGGCAGGTAAAAAGGGCTGTGGAACTCGGACTGGGAGCGGCGGACAGCGGGGAGATGAAAGTCCTGACCGAGTCCCTGGATCAGAATCAGGAATTTGTCCGGCTTATGAACTCGATCTCCCCTCTTATTGCGGGGGAATAGTGAAGAGAGCAGGTACCTTGAAAATTCTGGCCGTACTGCTGGTGCTCACAGCCGCAGCCTTCGCTTTTCATCATCTGGCTTCTGCCCCGGAAAATGCT
>JBEPXR010000316.1:0-3154 GCA_041641775.1 Desulfobia sp.
CAACCCTTCCTCGCCGGCAGATTCAAGGCAATAGAAAAATCTTATGGACTCGACATCCTCATTCGATTCCACCGGAACGCGGCGATTATCGCTGCCGGATTTATCATTGTGCACCCCCTCCTTCTCACCGGTGAACACGGAATTGGTTTACTTCTCAGCCTGGATGTCCCCTGGCCCGTCTATTTCGGCAAGGCGGCACTCCTTCTGGTTATACTCAACCTGTTCTTCAGCCTGTACCTTCTCCCCAGGGGTATGAAATTTGAGCGGTGGCGTATTCTCCATGATCTCATCGGGCCACTCATCCTTCTGTGTATTTTTATCCACAGCTACTACCAGGGTCATGACCTGAAAGAGATAGCCTCCATCCGAGGATTGTGGATCGCCGTGTTTGGCGTTGCTTTTGCCGCCTTTATTTATCACAGAATAATCAGGCCGCGTCTGCTGGCCCGTCATCCTTTCCAGGTCATCGAGGTAAAACAGGAGACTCCGGATGTCTGGTCAGTGCTTCTTGCCCCTCCGAAAGGACAACCACACTATAGCTACCAGCCTGGCCAGTTTCAGTTTCTCACCTTCCTCCGAGAGGGGGATCTTCCCGTGGAAGAACATCATTGGACAATATCTTCCAGTCCGACCGAAGTAGACTTTGTCAGTTCAACTATTAAAAAGCTCGGAGATTTCACCTCCACGATAGAAAAGACGAAGCCCGGAGACCGGGCCATAGTTCACGCTCCCTTCGGCAGGTTCTCATACACCTATTATCCGGAAGAAAAAGATCTCGTCTTTATAGCCGGTGGAATTGGCATCACTCCCCTCAGAAGCATGCTGAAACACATGCAGGATACCGGGGCCTCCAAAGAGGTCCTTCTTCTTTATGCCAACAGCAGTCGTGAAGATATTGTCTTTTACGATGAACTGGCAGCAATGGAACAAGGGGCACACCCCCACCTCAGGGTTGTGCATGTCCTGGAAAATGCTCCAGACGATTGGACCGGTGAAACAGGGAAAATAGACAAAAAGTTAATCCGCCAGTACACAGAGCCGAATAAACCTGAAACCGGATTCTATCTCTGCGGCCCTCCAGGACTGGTATCCTCTTCTCTCGGCACCTTAAAATCCCTTGGAATTGAAGATAACCGTATACATACAGAGATATTTTCGTTTCTCGATTGACAGGAGCCGCAGATGAGAAAAACCATGCTGAAAAAAACCACTGTGATACTCACCACCGTCTTTGTCTGCGCGGTCCTCCTCTTTGCTTCATCACGATATTTTACCGAGAAGAGTCAGTCTCTTCGAAAACAGGAGCAAGTATCAGGGGATCGACACGATCATGGCGGCCATTCCCATTAGCCTTCTAAAAGTCCCGTCTTCAGGCCACACCCTTCGTTCGAAATAATTGAGAAGCTTGACAGCAATGAATCAGAAGCTCTCCGAGATCTTCCAATTTTCAAGGGATACGATAAAACGCTACCGTGAAGACAGGGTCTCCAAGTTTGCCGCTTCGCTAACCTACTATACGATCTTCTCCATTGCGCCGATCATCCTTATCGTGGTCAATGTTGCCGGAATTTTCTACAGGAGAGAATCTGTTCAGGGGGAAATCACCGCAAAATTGAGCAGTTTCATCAAACCGGAGACCGCCTCCGTGATCGAATCTGCCGTGAAAAATACCGGTGATATGGGCAGTGGATTCCTGAATATCGGGATAGGCGTCTTAGTGCTTATCATCGGGTCAACCACGGTCTTTATGGATCTGCAGGATTCCCTCAACAGAATCTGGCGTGTAAAGAAAAAACCGAACAGCGGCGCCCTGGAGGTAGTGAAAAGCAGGTTAACCGCCTTTTTCATAGTCATTGCCGCAGGCTTCCTGCTACTGATCTCTTTTCTGATTACTTCGCTCATCCCTGTTCTTCAGGAACTAATCACCCAGTATATCCCTGTACCTGAGTTTATCCTGAACCTTGTCGGCTACATCATTTCCTTTTCCGTAGTTTTTGCTCTATTTCTGATGATTTTTAAAGTTCTACCCGATGTTGAACTTACCGCCCGCGATGTTATCACGGGGACGCTGCTGACCAGTATTCTTTTTGTATTCGGTCAGTTCTTGATCAGCCTGTTCTTAAACAGTACGGCTGTGGGGGAAAAATTCGGTCCGGCAGGCGCCCTGATCGGACTGCTGATCTGGGTCTACTACACTGCCCAGATAATATATCTGGGAGCGGAAGTGACCTATTCCTATGCCTCACAATATGGTTCCGGGATACAACCGAACCACCACGCTGTTTTGTGGGAAAATCCACCGGAGAAAGATGAGAGTACAGCTGATTCTGCTTCATAGTGAAAGTGTAAAAGAGGAAATCTTAAGGGGACCTTGAGCAATCAGGCATCTGGTTCGACAAGGAGCGGCGAAAATAAAAAGCGCAGCACATTGACCATGTATGAGCATTTTTCTTTTAACCGTACCTTCGGTACGTTTCGGCAAGAAAGGTGACGAATCCATTCCAGTGCCTGCGACACAATAATCGGGCATAGGGCAATTTTTCAAGGTTCCCACAAGATTATTATGATGTGCGATACGAAGAGAGAATTCAAGGATATATCATTGCCTCGAAACGACAAAAGCCTTCGATAGAGAATCTATCAGAAGGCTTTTTGGATGAAGCGTCCGAGCAACATTTTCTGGACCGACTTGAGTGAAAAAGTCAGATAATATCAATAAAATACTGGTGCCGAAGGGGAGATTTGAACTCCCACGAGGTAACCCTCACTAGACCCTGAACCTAGCGCGTCTACCAATTCCGCCACTTCGGCATCCAAGACCTTTCTATTAACTAATTATCCCGATATTTGTCAAGAGATTTTATAAAACTATCCCGCTGTCAGAGCAGGTTTGCAGAAGATGACAGCGCAGATTTGAGTTGCAAAGAATCAGGAGTCGTGATACAGATACCATCAAAATCTGAATAGAGCGCCAGTAGCTCAGCCCGGATAGAGCAACGGACTTCTAATCCGTAGGTCAGAGGTTCGAATCCTCTCTGGCGCGCCAATCATTTCAAGGAGTTACATCATTCGGATTTCCGCTACTTCCGCCTCTATTGTGCAGTATCCAAAAATTCCTGCTTTCAACCAAAAAAATTTGCCCCCGGGTGAAAAA